>JAGRIO010000215.1 GCA_020443225.1 Pseudomonadales bacterium | reverse complement strand
ATCTATCAAACTCGCCGGGCTTTGGCATCAGTGGATTTCATTCACCCCGTTCTGCGGCGTACATTCTGCGCAGAATGTCCCGCCACTGCTGGTACTGCTTTTTTAGCGGGCCGTTCAGTTCGATAATGTTGCCTTCCAGTTCTGTCACGGTATCTCTCGATTCCGAGCGGAAAGCACTGACAAGTTCACGCAGCTCATCGACATTGAGCTTGTATTCCCGAAAAGTCTTATAGACATCTTCGGTGGCATCCCAACTACCGCTTCTGGCCTTGCGGCCCGACATAGAGCCGTCTGCTGCGATCCGGTTGTTAAAGGCCAGTAATTCATAGCTGTAACGCTGCCAGAAGGGATAGACTTTTTGCAGATCCTGATAGAAAGCGTCGTACTGTTCGTTTATCACATCCGTGAAGAGATATTCTGATTCGCGGATCTGCCGCACCCGCTGGTAGATCGGATCGTTTGCAGCAGGCAGATAAGCTACTTCGGCCAGACCGGCATCATTGCTGACCAGGTAATCGCTGAATGCCTGAGGTGCCAGGCTGATGGCATAGCGTAGCATCGAACCCCGTAAAACATTGTTCGCCTGTGCTTTACTGGTTGCCTGGCGGACCAGCAGCAAGTCGTTGGCAATGCGGTTAAACAGGTTGCGGAACGGGTAGCGCTCGCGGCTGCCGGGTTCATAACTGCTGGCATCGGCGACATCCTGGTAGTCACGGTCAAGCCACAGGTTGCCAAGGCTGTCACGAGCCTGAATATGCAGGCTCAGCTCCAATGCAGTGGAGCGCTGGATCGTTCCGCTGATCTGCAATTCAGCGGCCGTATCGGTGACCGGCGCGACCCGCACAGCACCCCAGGCGCCGGATTCAAACAGCGTATCCCGCAAGATGACCGGCAGATAGCTGGCTTCTACCTCACGAATTGGCGCATAGAGCCGGCCCATGCCGGTTTCGTCCTGCTGCAGATTATCAAACACGCTGATGCTTATATTCAGACCTGGCTGCAGCGGATAGGCGAGCTGCTGTAACTCAACGGGCATAGCCTCTGGTGTTGGTGCCAGCACTGGCCCGCTCATCCGGCATCCGCCCAGGGCGATGATCATGGTCAGTAGCGTCAGTGCGTTTCTTGTCAGCCTGTTATTCATCCGTGCCCAGCCAGCAGGTTTCTTTTTTCTCCAGCGAGTATTCGCAGCGATACTGTCCCTGACCTTTGTCATAAGGCATAAATACCCGGTTCAGCACGAAGGGCTGGCGAAATTTCCGTGAATAGAGACGAGAGGATGAATACAGACGCCGGCCATCGCCACTGCTGCTGCCGGGCGCCAGCGAGAAGACGTTAACCAGGGTAAGTCCTTCCGGCAGGCGGGCCTGAAATACCAGGTTGCCGTCTGAGTCAAAGCCGCAGCTTTCCTGACCAACCCCCAGGGCTTCCATGGGTGTCAGGAAATCACAGGTCAGGGCATAGTTTTCGCTGCGCTTAATGACAATCATGTCTTCCTGCTGCTCTATGTCCAGTACCGTAGACTGCTTCCATTCATCGGTCAGACTGCTGAGTTTGATAATGCCCTGCAGATCCCGCAATGCGGTAGACGGACTCTGAGGCTGGCCCTGCTGAGCGGCGCGTTCCAGCTGTTCCATCTGGCTGCGGGTGATGTCATACAGATACATCAGCTTTTGTTCAGGATTTTCGCTGAGCTTGTAATCAATTTCCCAGTGACCCGAAAGATCTGCCAGGCTGACCGCGGGTTTGTCGGTATTGGGGGGCGGCTCATCACTCTTGCAGGCGCTGAGCAACAGCAGGAACAGCGCTGGCAACAGACAGCGCAGGTGGCGCACAGGCTGGTGATTATTCATGGCGTAAAGAGTATCTGCATCACAGTGGCTATTATGTCACACTCAGGCTGAACCTTTGCTGACCGGTGGTTACTCCTGAGGCAGCATTAGTGGCAGATACAGTAGCTGAATGTTAAGTACAAGAATATTACCGGAGGCAGAAGACTCATGGATTATCTTCACTATGGCACCATGTTTTCATACTACTCGGCCAAGACCCGGGCGGTCATGTCCTTTAAACGAATTCCATTTGTCGAAGTCTATGACCCCAGAGAACTGAGCGGGCGTATTCAGGAGGCTACCAGCAAGCGCATGATTCCTGTTCTGGTTGCTCCCGACGGCGAAATACTGCAGGACACTACGGTTATTGTCGATGCCCTGGAAGCACGGTTTCCTGATCGCCCGGTGTTTCCAGCAGATTCAGCCATGATGTTACTGAGCCGGATTGCAGAGTTTTTTATTGACGAGCTATGGATTACCACAGCGATGAATACACGCTGGAACGATCCTGTCTCGAAGGCTTTCGCTATAGGTGAATTTGGTCGCGGTATCGGCGAGGCGCACGGATTAGAGGGCGAAGCCGCCATGGCCATCGGGCAGCGAGTGGCGGATCAGATGCAGTCCTATTTACCGTATTTAGGAATAGGAACCGAAGATGGTCAGCGGATTGCCAGTCAGTTTTTCAGGACAGCGACGCTGAAACTGAATAATGTCGTTGGCAAGGATCGCTATGCCCTGGGCAGCAGACCCTGGTTGATAGATTTTGTGCTGTTTGAGGGTTACTACGCCCACCATTACCGTGATGCTGGTGCTGCACAGCAGTTCCTGAAACAGGAAGCCCCGCAGCTGTGTTATTACCTGGATGCTTTGCATGCCGGTCACTGCATAGCGCCCGAGGGTGAGCCCGGAATTTCTGATGCGTTGGTGGACTATCTCAGTTATGTGGGTCCTTCAGCAGCAGCCTTTGGTGCAGCACTTGAACTGCAGGCCGGACTACTGGCGGCGCAATCTGCTCCCGGAAGGGTCTTTGAAAAAGGTATCGATCCAGTGACCTTTGATCTTGGCGGGGAATCGTTCAGCCGGGGTGGCAGTACCTTTGGTGTGTGGAAGCTGCAACGGGTCAGGGCGGCCTATCAGCAAATGGATGAAGAAGCACAGCAGGCCATTGCGCCGGTGTTGACTCAGATCGGCTGGGCAGACGTTCTGGCTGCAGACCCTGGTTTCCGCCTGGAGCGAAAGAATCATCTGACCCATCTCGCCTGACCCATCTCGCCTGACTGAAAAATAATTCTGTTATTCATTCCGGCTTTCCAGTATAAACTTGCATTTTTAAAGTTACTGGAGTTGTCATGGACGAGCGCACTCGACATTTGCTGACGGCGGAACCCCTGCCGCTGTTAGCAAGAATGGCACTACCCAACAGCGTAGCCTTTCTTATGCAGTCCTGCGTCAGCATGACGGAAGTCTGGTTGATCGGTCAGCTAGGGACTGTTTCACTGGCGGCCATTGCGCTGGTGTTTCCGATGCTGATGCTTACCCAGACGCTGTCAACAGGTGCGCTGGGTGGCGCAGTGTCATCTGCCATCGCCCGTGCCTACGGCGCTGGTAACAAGCAGCGGGCTCAGCAGCTCATGTGGCATGCACTGCTGATCGCCGCGGCGGGCGGGCTGCTACTGTTGTTCATTTTTCTGTTGGCTGGCCGGGAGTTTCTGATGTTTCTTGGCGGCCGTGGTGAGGTGCTGGAACTGGCTATGTCCTATTGCCTTATCCTTTTTCTGGGTGGCGTCGGCCTGTGGCTGATGGGGGTCACCAGCGCACTGTATCGGGGTGTGGGGAATATGCAGTTTCCTGCGCGCATGATGTTCATCAATGCGCTGATTCAGGTGCCGTTCTCTGCCTGCCTGATCCTGGGGCTGGCAGGACTTCCTCAGCTTGGTGTCGCAGGCGCGGCTATTTCGGCAGTGACGACGGGTTCTCTGATTGCGGTGCTGATGCTATTGCGGTTATGGCGGGGTAAGGAGCCGATCCAGCTGGATCTGTCCTGTCTGAAGTTCGAAGGCGAAATGTTCCGCGATATCTTCAAAGTGGCTTTGCCAGCGTCGCTGTCACCACTGCTGACGATTGCCACGATCATCAGCCTGACGGCCATTGTCGGGCGCTTCGGGCCGGAAGCGCTGGCAGGTTATGGCATTGGTTCGCGCATTGAATTTCTGCTGATTCCGCTGGTTTTTGGCCTGGGTGCCTCCATGACCGCACTGGTGGGCATGAGTATTGGCGCAGAGAACATTCAGCGGGCAGAACGGGTTGGCTGGGCTGGTGGTGCCGCTGCGGCGGGAGTCGCCGGTTTCATTGGACTGGTGCTGGCGTTACTGCCGGATTACTGGATCCCGCTGTTTACCACCGAGCCGGCCACCTTCGCCGCGGCTAAAATGTATTTCCAATGGGTAGGCCCCTGCTTTGCATTTCAGGGTCTGGGCCTGTCTCTGTATTTTGCCTCTCAGGGTGCGTCGGCCATGTTCTGGCCTATCGCTGCCACCGTTTTGCGGGTCCTTGTGGTTGTGGGGGGGGCTCTGCTGCTGACCAAATCATTTGATATGGGCTTGCAGGGTGTTTATCTTGCTGCGGGTGTTGGAATGGTGCTCTATGGTATCGTGATCGCACTTTCACTGAAACTGGGCGCCTGGCGGCACTGAATCGCTGCGCCTCGTCTGGCTATGAAGGATAATGTGAAACGATGAAACAGACAGTTGCCCATCGCTCGCCCTGCCCGATCTCCAGAACACTGGACATTATGGGGGACAAGTGGACCCTCGTTATTCTGCGGGACATTACTTTCTTCAACCGTCATACCTATGCAGAACTGGCAGCCAGCCGCGAGAAGATACCCACCAATCTGCTGGCTGACAGGTTAAAGCGCCTGGTTGGTGCAGGGCTGCTGGAGAAGGTGCCATATCAGGACCGTCCTGTACGGTATCGATATCAGCTTACAGAGGCGGGCCAGGCAATCCGCCCGATACTGATGGCGATGAAAAAGTTCGGTGAACAGCACCTGTCGGGCGAAGGCACCAAAGCGCCTTGATCCCCGGCGTGTGGCCCGTCAGAATCGGGAACATCATCGTTACGGGGAATCATCATGCTTAAGCACGTACCACTGGGAAATAATACCGGCCTGCGGGTTTCGAAACTTTGTCTGGGCACCATGAACTTTGGGCAGCCGGGCCGTGGTCACCAGGGTGACTGGACCCTGGGACCTGATGAAGCTGAACCCATTTTCAGAGCTGCGATAGATGCCGGGCTGAATTATTTCGACTGTGCCAACATCTACGGTATTGGCGCCTGTGAAGAGGTGGTTGGCCAGTTGCTGCGCAAGCTGCTGCCACGTGACGAATATGTGCTGACGACCAAGGTCTCAATGCCCATGGGTCGTAAACCCAACCAGGGTGGTTTGTCCCGCAAGCATATTATGGAAAGTATCGACCAGTCGCTGCAGCGGTTTGGCCTTGATTATGTTGATCAGCTGATCATTCACCGCCATCCGGAAGCCATACCGGGTGGCGCCAATACCCCCATTGAAGAAACCCTTGAAGCGCTGCATGACGTCGTCAAGGCAGGTAAGGCGCTGTATCTTGGTGCTTCCTCTATGTTCGCCTGGCAATTTACGGAACTGCAAATGACCGCTGCCCACAATGGCTGGACCCGCTTTGTTTCAATGCAGAATCACTACAACCTCATTTACCGCGAGGAAGAGCGGGAAATGAATCCATATTGCGTAAAAACCGGGGTGGCGTTAACTCCCTGGTCACCTCTCGCGCGGGGTATTCTGGCAGGCGCCTATAAAGGCGGCTTCGATAAGGGATCAACAGCGCGATCTTCCGGGCAGGACCGTGCCAGAACAGAAAGTCTTTACCGTGGCGCGCGGGATTTCGACATTGCTGACAGAGTCGTTGAGGTGGCAGAAAAGTATGAGGTCAAGCCGGCACAGATCGCAGTCGCCTGGTTGCTCAGTAAACCCGGCGTGACCTGCCCGGTAGTGGGCGTCTCAAAGGTTGAGCAACTTGAAGGACTGGTAGCTGCTACCAACCTGACGCTGGCGCAGGAAGATATTGATTATCTGGAAGCGCTGTATGAGCCAGTCGAAAACCTGTTAACCCTTGGCACATCCTGAGCCCGTAACACTGACAAGAGTACACTATGAATACACAGGGAATCGTTAAGCTACTGAGTAATCTCAACCTGACTTGTCTGATGCTTGTTATGACCAGCCACGTAGGCGCGACCGGTGAGTTGCCACGATTTCAGGCGCGGGATGTTTTCGATCTTGAATATGCTGCCGAACCCGCGGTTTCACCTGATGGTAAACACATCATTTTTGCCCGGCGCAGCTTCGATATCATGACCGACAGCACCCGTTCCAGTCTGTGGATTGCCAGAGCTGCCAGAACTGATAGTGCCAGTGCCGGTGCGGAAAGTAACAGCACCGAACCCTTACTGGCCGATGGCGAAAACTACCGGTCTGTTCGCTGGTCCCCGGATGGCAGTCGTATCGCCTATCTGGCGCAGAGCCAGGGCAAGACCCAGATCTGGGTCAGGTGGATGGACACCGGTCGCAGCGCTGTCATCAGTCAGCTGGAATACAGCCCAAGGTCACTGACCTGGTCTCCGGATGGAAGCCAGCTGGCGTTCCTGATGGATCTGCCTGATGACAACAAACCCCTGAAAGTCTCAATGCCGGACAAGCCGAAAGGCGCTAAATGGTCAGAACCGGTTCGCTACGTCGCTGAAGCCAGATATCAGCGCGATGGCCGTGGCATTGTCGACCCCGCCTGGACTCATCTGTTTGTCATCCCTGCTGAAGGGGGTACGCCCAGACAGGTGACCCATAAAAATGTTGATCAGGGTGGAACACTGGCGTGGGCTGCGGACGGGCAGTCAGTGTTTATGGCCGCC
>JAGRIO010000214.1 GCA_020443225.1 Pseudomonadales bacterium | reverse complement strand
CACCGATTCCATCACCATGGCGGTCAAGACCGCTCGTGACTATGCACTGGCTACGAAAAACCCGGGGCAACCCCTGAACATTGTCATTCCATGGTCGGCCCACCCTGCCTTTGACAAGGCGGCGATGATGATGAGTCTGGAATTGCGCCGGGTGCCCTGTGCCGGCAATCTCCTCGCAGATCCGGTAGCCATGGATGCCGCCATTGATAACAACACCATTCTGATAGCTGGTTCTGCCCCGAGTTTCCCCTATGGTCTGATTGACCCTGTCTCTGAGCTGGGCGAACTGGCCCAGCGCAGGAACGTCTGGCTACATGTCGACGCCTGCGTCGGCGGCTACATTGCACCCTTTGTCAGAATGAACGGCGGCGACATTCCGCCTTTCGATTTCGAAGTCCCCGGCGTCATGTCCATGAGCGCTGACCTGCACAAATACGGCTATTGCGCCAAAGGTGCCTCTACTGTGTTGTTCCGCAGCGCAGAATTACATCAGTACATGGCGTTTGATTGCAATGACTGGCCCGGTGGCAGAATGATTACACCAACCCTTGCGGGCACCCGGCCAGGCGGCGCTATCTCCGCTGCCTGGGCGGTGATGAATTATCTGGGGGTAGAGGGCTATCGTGCCAGACACGCACAGGTCACCCGGGCCCGCGAAACAATTGAAGCAGGCGCAAGAGAACTAGGGTTCGAAGTATTAGGTCAACCGCAGTTAGGAATCACCGCCCTCACCCATCCCGATCAGGATGTCTTTGCTATTTACAAGCAGATGTACAGGAAAGGCTGGTTCACCAGTCTGACGACAACGCCACCGGCGTTACATCTGATGCTGTCACCTTTTCATGAACAGGTCACAGGCGTTTATCTCAGTGATCTGGCGGACGCTCTGCAGCGTGTGAAAGATGGAGACAAGGACCGGGTAGAGGAATCAAGGTACAGCTGAGACCTTTACAGGCGGGCAGCCGGCAGGTGATTTCTGACCAGAGCACACGGATACAGTGGCATCAATGGACGGGATCAGTATTTAAGATCCGGTTTTACCTGCCGGTCTTTTTTCTTCTGGCCCTGACGGGTTTTCTGGTCCAGACGGCGAGTTACTGCGGTTTTCTTCGGTCGCGTAGGAATACGTTTCGGCTGCACAACCTGCGCTCTCGCCAATAAGTCATCCAGCCTTTGCAGGGCATCCAGGCGGTTCTTCTCCTGGCTACGGGTTCGCTGCGCCTTGATGATCAGCACTCCATCTGACGAAATGCGTTTGTCACGCAGACTCAGGAGCGCAGTCTTGAGGAATGCCGGCAGGGAAGAATTGGGAATGTCAAAGCGCAGATGAATTGCGGTAGAAACCTTATTCACATTCTGGCCACCAGGGCCTGACGCGCGGATTGCTGTCATTTCCAGCTCGGCTTCCGGAAGGTTAGCGGTCGTCAGCATGGTGGCCAGTCTGTCCCGTCAGGCACGGGACATAAACTTCCCGTTAGTTGTATTGATTTTAATGCTTTCACCCTGTTCGATATACTCTGGCACCTGCACTGTCAGCCCGGTAGGCATGATGGCAGGTTTGGTTCTCGCACTGGCAGACGCACCCTTAATACCTGGCGCGGTTTCCTGAACAGGCATAATGACTGACTGAGGCAGATCAATTGCCACAATCTGACCTTCCACCAACAGCGCAGTAATGCCGTCCAGGCCATCCGTCAGATATTCCAGTTGTCCTTCGAGGCTTCCCGCATCCAGACCATACTGTGAATAATCCCCGGTATTCATAAAAATGTACTGAGCACCATCTATATAGGAAAACAGCACATTTACCCGCTCGCAATCGGATGCCTGCAGCATATCATCGCCCTTGAAGGACTCGTCACGCTTCTGGCCGGTCACCAGATTGTTAAACCGAACCTTGTATAACGTAGAAGCGCCCCTGGACGATGGGCTTCTGGCTTCCAGTTGCTTGACCACATGAGGGGTCCCATCAATGTCAACAACATCACCTTTCTTCAGATCACTGGCTCTTGGCATAATCAATTATTCCTGAGAACAAAAAACCGGCGTATTGTACATGTTTGAAAAAGAGGATTTACTAAAAATCGCACGTACGCCAATGCCTTTTGGCAAGTATCAGGGAAGACTTCTTATCGACCTGCCAGAGCCTTATCTGCTGTGGTTTGTTGACCGTGGATTTCCTGCCGGAGACCTCGGCAGGCTCATGCAACTGACGCTGGAAATCAAAATCAATGGTCTGGATGGACTGATAACGCCACTGAAGTTATCTCAGGATTCCTGAGCATAGTGAGTATCAATGCCCATTTCCTGTAACCAGGCGACTGCATCCGGAACGGAGGTAAAATAGCGGGTGGGTACCTGAGATGCTCTGCTCAGCGCCTCGTCAATCTGACTTTTCGCTTTAGGTGACGAACTCAGCACAAACGCTCTCGCTGCGAGACCATTCTCAAGCGCCCAGAACGAGTTGCCCGCGATAGCTTCCAGGATATCCTGACCAGCCGACAGGCCCACATCAATCCAGAGGGTTGCCCAGGGTCTGGAAAAGAAAACCTCTGGCTGGCCACGCATCGATTCGATGTTAGATGTCACCGCAGCCTCACTCCAGTCATTGCCAACATAGGCCACCAGCAACTGACCAAACCGGACAAAATCATAGTGCAATGAAGAGTTCATAGCTTTGTCACTTCACCTGAGAACCACCCTGGCTGGACGCTGACGAAACTTTGTTCAGGAAAACAGAGGTTTCATCCGTTTCTCCAGCCATGACAGCAAAACTGCGTTCGTCTCCTGCGGCATTTCCTGTTGAATCCAGTGACCGCATTCAAATTCATGAATTTCAAGATCTGGCACTGTAGCACTCATGTCAGTCTTGGGTACCATATCATAGGAACCATAAATCATTAGCGCCGGTTGTCGGATTAACTGTTCCACGTCAGCGGTAGTTTCCCAGTTGCGGGAGAAATTCCGGTACCAGTTACAGGGAGCGTGAAAGCCCCCCTTGCGGAACGCTGTGGTAAACACAGACAGTTCCTCCTCGCTCATCATCAGTTCGCCGGCAGTGTTACTGGCGGTGGCAAGCGCCACAATACTCTGCCCATCAGGTTCAGCGGTTTTAGCTTCCAGCCACTGACGGGTGCGATAAAGATTTCTCAGAAACCGGTCAGTATTGGCCTGAAAGGCGGCAGCAGCAACACCCGGCTGGCGATTAAAGTGCACGATGTAAAAATCAGGACCCAGCATCTGCTCCCAGAACGGCAATGGGTCTGCAGGTTCCCGGGGACGGAAAGGAACGGAAAGATTGGCGACGCCCATGACTCTCTCCGGGTGTAACAGGGCATGGTTCCAGACCACAATCGCACCCCAGTCATGGCCGACATAAACCGCTTTTTCAATACCCAGAGCATCCAGCAATGCAACATGATCACCGGTCAGGTGATGGATATCGTAAGCTTGCACATCTTCTGGTTTGGATGAATCGCCATAGCCACGCTGATCCGGGGCGATCACATGGTAGCCCGCTGCCACCAACGCAGGAACCTGATAGCGCCAGCTATATGCCAGCTCCGGCCAACCATGGCACAGGACTACCGGAATACCCCCGGCACCGGCCTGATGGACAGCCAGCTCAACGCCATTTACGGTCATCATTTCTGGTGCAGGGAAATCAATCATCACTCTTCCTTTTCCAACCTATTCTCAGCAATGTACTCGCCGGTCAGCCAGCCCAGACAATAGCCTCATCCAGAGAGGCGAACACACGGTAGTGCAGGTTGTTACCAATCATTCGTAAGATAGCCAGGTACAGCTTCAGCAATTGCCTGTCTGTAGCGCGGCTTGTGACTAACGCAACTTTAAAGCCTTCACCCCGCGCTGAAATCTTTCCTCTGACAAGCCGCGCAAACTCTCTGACTTCGCTGATGGAAAATGCCCCCAGACTGATGGGGCTGATATCCCAGACGGAATTGCGGGATGTATCAAATTCCGCTTGTCTGAGCATTTCCCCATAGGCCACCGACAGCTCCTGCACAGACTCGACCGCATCCACACGAATAACAATCGCGTGGGGAGAACGGTTAAAGTCCAGAGAAAGCGGCATGGAACGATCCTGAAAAAAGCTTCTTGGCAGTGCCTGGTGGCACCTGCGGCAGCATAGTGGCGAATCCCGGTATGATAGCGCCGAAGTCCCGGTCAGTCATGCAATTATGAACTTGCAGCTTGCCGCAAGGCTGTACTGGTGTGCCAGACTCATCTGCACTGGTTGACTACGCCACCACAGGTAGGCATATTCCGGCCAGATCACTTTCTTCTGACAATCAACCGGAGCACACAATGGCTATTGGTATTATCGCGCGTATACCCGTTCAACCCGGCAAAAATGCTGAATTTGAAGCAGTCTTTGCTGAATTGCAGGCAGCAGTCAAAGCCAATGAACCAGGCAACAACTTTTACGAGCTGCACAAATCCAGCAGTGATGAAAATCTGTATATCGTCATGGAACAATATGCCGATCAGGCTGCGGTTGACGCCCATGGCGCCAGTGACCATTTCAAAACCATTGGCGCAAAAATGGGACCTTTCATGGCCGGTCGCCCGGAAATCGAACGCATGCAGTCAGTATAACGACGTCATCTGGCCGGTGATTCAGGGAATCGCCGGCCTGCCCTGACAATATCAGGCGTATTCCACACCCTGCATCACCGCATCTTCGACAAAGTCGAGACGGTCATTGCCGAAAAACATTTCACCCCCGACAAAGAAGGTTGGCAACCCGAAAGCACCTCTTCCCAGAGCCTCTTCACAGTTTACCCGTAATGCCTCTTTGATTTCCGGTGCATCTGCAGCCCCGACGATACCATCACCATCCAGTCCTGCCTGATTCAGTACCGTCCGGATGACATCAGCGTCGGCCAGATTAAGCCCATCTTCCCACATCGCTTTCCACATCACACGGTGAAACTGTGCAAAGTCGTTACCCTGCTTAGCAACCATGGCTGCACGCATCAATGTGATACTTCGCAACGGGAAATGCGGGTTATTATTGTAGGGAATATCATATTTTTCCGCCCAGCGACGAATATCATCAGCGTAATAACTGAATTTGGCAGGAATCGTGGGTGGAGGCGTATTCTTGGATTCCACTACTAACACCCCAAGAATGGCCGGCTTGTACTCGATCGTTGCACCGGTTCTGATAACCAGTTCAGGCAAGCGTGCATCGGCCAGATAGGAATAGGGACTTGAATAATCGTAATAAAACTCTATTACCCGGGTCATCGTAACGGTCCTGCTATACATTCATATAAATAAGGAAGGGAAACGTCCATGCGATAGTCGATTCCCGAATGGTTATCATCAAATTCTTCATAATGGTGGTTGATTCCGGCGACACTGAGCTCCCTGTGTAACCTTCTGGCACCAAACAACAGGTTGTACTGGTCCTGATCGCCACAATCTATAAAAAGTCCCTTAAGAGATTTCAGTCGTTCCTGCACTTCCGGTTCCTGTACTTTCGTCAGTGGGTCCCAGCTGAGCCAGTTTTTCCAGCGTTCCTCAATAAGCTCACAGGTATCTTCAGTCACCGGCAGCCGAACCCCGTAGGGAGCATCAGGGTCAGGGTCATAGCTGGCAGCCATCGCCAGCACCATGAGCGTATGCATTTCATTACCGGTAACCGCCCGGGTACTCCCGATACGCTTCATAAACCGTTCGACGCTGCCACCATATCTGCTGAGGTGCATCAGTGTCCCAGGGAAATCTGCACGGTAGACGAGATCAAAAGCCATGTCGCCGGAATGGCAGGCCACCGCACCCCAGTGTTCGGCAGTGAGCATACCCTGCATCAGCGCACCATAGCCGCCTGAGGACTTGCCGAACACTGCGCGGTGTTCAGCACCGGGCAAGACCCGGAAGCGACCTGTTACGGTCGGCAGCATTTCCTGCAACAGAAAGTCAGACCAGTTCCCCATGACCGCTGAGTTTATGTACTGATTACCACCCAGCGAGGTAAAACAATCTGGCATAACCAGAATCACAGGTCCCATTTTCTCTTCTGCAATCAGGCGATCCACTCGCTGAGGCAGATTTTCGCCGAACGCCTTCCAGCCAAGATGCGAGAACCCGCTGCCCGTGAAACCCGCGAGATCGACCATCAGCGGGTAAGACTCATCACTCTGGTCATAGCCTTCCGGCAAATAAACAGCGACATCGCGGTGGGAAGGATCACCCAGCCGGTTGTTCCAGAGGACCGTGGAATCAATATTCAGATATTCCAGACGCCCGCGGTAGTGAGCGAAATTATGGGCTGGCATGGGGATTCTCGCCTTGAAATCGACCCTCTGATAGTAACATTGTTCTGTGCAATTGCAGCGCAGGTTTGCTAGATTCGGGTTCACCCTGCGCGGTTCCGCTGAGTTTCACCGGCTCCCGCAGGTAATTTAACGAGAGGGCAACTGCAGAAGACCTGGCATCTGCTGGTGGTAGTTCCCGATGATAACCCGGCAGACAAGACCAGATGACTGACAGCGTAAGTATCCGACGGGTCGATTTCAGGACCAAACTGTATTATGGCTTTGGTGCCGTAGCGAATGGCGCTAAAAGTAATGGCTTCAACTATCTGCTGCTGTTCTATTACAGTCAGGTCATCGGGCTGCGAGCAGATCTGGTATCGCTTGGGATTCTTATTGCCCTCATATTCGATGCAATTTCGGACCCGCTGGTGGGTTATATTTCAGATAACTTTCATTCCCGCTGGGGGCGTAGGCATCCGTTCATGTATGCCTCAGGGATCCCTGTGGCCATCG
>JAGRIO010000213.1 GCA_020443225.1 Pseudomonadales bacterium | reverse complement strand
GCCTTCTTAAAGGCCCCGGCCGCCTGCGAATCGCTGAAGTGCAGCGGCACAGACCAGGCGCGGTTGCGCGCGGCCCGGACATCCTCGGGTGTCAGACCGGTCAGCGCCATCGCCTGCGCTTCCGTACAGGTCAGAAAGTTAATGGCGTCTGGATCCATGAAATCCACAAACTGCTGTAGTTCGTTCACCGGTGTTCCCAGTTCCCTGACCCAACACTGATGTTCCCTGTCAGCAACCAGACCTGCCTTCCTGCCTTCAAGCTCACTCATCATCTCAAACGGAAAATAAATTGCCGAACCATTCTCCACGATGTATGGGCTATGAGTATGCAATAGCTGTGCCCATTTTTGAGTTTCAGCCCGGGTCTTGCTGGTATTGAGAACCACCGGGATCTGATTTGCTGACAGACGGCGAATCAGAGGTGCGATACCTTCGTAACTGTAGTCGTCGTGGCTGAGTAATGTGCCATCCATATCGGTACTGATCAGCCAGCGGGATTCGCGCGTCAGCTCCAGAGTGCCGAGGCGCATCGAGGCAATGTTATGGTGGGCATCCAGCCGGATAACGGCATCCGCAATGGCGGGTAGTTTCTGCAGGCAGTCGCGGGTGATGCGTTCGTAGTGCTGGATAAACCTGTTCAGGGCGGCTTCATCCATTACGGCGCTGGCTTGTGGATTGCGGGCTGCCAGCTTTTGTTCCTGCAGACCCCGCCATTCGGCGACCTTGCTGAAGTCAGGTATGCTGATGAAGAGGAAAAAATCGGTCTGATCGAACAGCACCTCATGATAGTGCTGTAACTGTTCATAAATATAAGATCGCCATCGACCGTCAGGATCTTCATTCTTCTCCAGTGTATTGACGGACTCATTTAACTGCACCACTCCCTGCAGGGGTGCGTTGTAACACCAGCCCTCGAACAGAATGATATCTGGTGGCTGTGTCACCCGGGTCCATTCGTCAGCAGGCTTGCGGTCGTCAGTACTCTTGTCGAATACAGGTAGCAGACATGGTTTCGCTTCGCTGCAGCTTTTCAGGGCGCTGACGATACCGGATGCTAAATCGATATCGTGAGTGCCGGGCACACCTCTTGTGATAAACAGGGGATGTATGTCGCGGGAAAGACGTACTCTTTCGGTGCGTGTAAGATAGAAGTCATCAAGCGAGAGGGTTACTGTGCGCTTCCCGAACTGTCGTTCCAGTAACAGCTTCAGGAAACTGACCGTGGTGGATTTGCCGGAGCCCTGTGCACCATTGATGCCGACGAGCAACGGTGCAGAGGGGTTGTTTGAGTGACGTGAGGCCAACTCGCTGCTCAGTGGCGAATACCAGAAATCTACCAGATCGTAGAAGTTGTCGGGCAACCCCTGATTGCGGATTTCCTGACGGATCAGGACGGAAGGGAACAACGCTTCGTTGTTCAGGTGCGCTTCGGTATGTTCAGATTTGTCGCGTTCAGTCATGGATAGTCGGGGTGCTCTCAGAGTTAAGGGGCAGATCAGCCATCTGACTATAATAGGACGTTTCGACGTCAAAGTGAGAATGGATGGAACAGGGAGTCAGGATAAGCGGCGATTCCCCGGTAAAAATAATGAAAAAAAGCCAGCGGGGCTGAATGTTTGGTCGATAAATTTTTTGCTGAAGCGGGCAGATCACCGTTGCTGCCAACGAAACGGTTATCCCGTATCGTTATCACAGCCACGCTGAGCATCGCAGCACTGCTGATTAATCTTATACCTGTCCATTTATTCGCTGGTATTTCTGTCTACCTGGGAAACGTCGCGGTTATTCTGGTGGCATGGTTGTTCGGGCCATGGTGGGCGTTTCTTGCTGCATTATTGAGTGTCAGTGGCCACCAGTTTTTAGGTTCCGGACCCGGTTATGGCGGCTTCCTGTTGCTGGCTGAAGCCATTTTTGTCGGTGTTGCCCGGCGCAGGGGCTATCAGCTTTATTTTTCTGATATAGCATACTGGCTTCTGATTGGGGCGCCGGCTGGCGCCCTGATGTATATGTGGCAGTCAGATTTTGTGGTTTCCCCCCGACTGCTGGTGCTGAGAGACATTTCCAACGGTCTGCTATGCGCTGTGCTGGCGGTTTTCCTGATTCCTGTGCTGCAGAAACTGACCAGATACAGCGATCATCAGCCAGTCGTTAGTTCCCTGCGAACGCAGTTGTTCTACAGTATTTCGGTGATTGTTTCCGGGTTTATGCTGGTCTCCGGCTTGTACTTCGCGACTATTCATGCTCGTCAGGCAGAGGCGTCTATTGACCAGAAGATTACAGCCAGGGCAGCGCAGTTTGGGCAGATCGTCAGTGATCATCTGGAAAACAGTCAGCAATTAATGCGTACGGCTGCCAGTCTGCTGGCTGCGACTGATCCAGACCAGTGGAGTGAGCTGCTGAGCCGCTTTCATGCTGAAAATCCGGCGTTTCGCACCATGATTGTGGTAAATCAGGAAGCCCGTGTGACCGTGGGTGTACCACTGCAGTTTTTCGAAGCCGCTCTGGCGCGCGGCGAATCGATGGAAGTCAGTGACAGAGACTATTTTCAGGCCAGTGTGATTGAAGGCCGGGATTACATTTCGCCGGTGTTTCGTGGTCGTGGGTTTGGCGATGAGCCGATTGTGGCTATCAGTTCCCCGGTACGTGATCAGCAAACAGGAAAAATTATTGGTCTTGTCGAAGGTTCCATGGACTTATTGAAGTTCATGTCGGTCGCACTGAGTCATATGCAGCTGGAAGCAGACAGCATTGTGCTGGAAGATCAGCGGGGCAGTCTGGTTTTCTCATCTGTCGACCCGGTTCAGCAAAGCCTGCAGCCTTTTGACCGGCAAGTGATCACGGACGCGGGACTCCGGATGACTGTTATCAGGGTCGGAACGGGGGAGGAACGCTACTTCCTGGGTACGGCGGTGCTCGGTAACGGCTGGAGAGCCTACGCCCTGAGTCCGCTCGGACCTGCACTGGCTGATCTGGAGCAGCAGATGTTTTCGGTACTGGTGCTGGTAATTTTCAGTACGCTGTTTGTGGGTTTGTTTTCCGGTCTGGTAACCTCCAGGCTGTCGTTGCCGCTGGATCACATCATCAGAACCATGAATGAGGGGAAGATGCTGCGACAGTCTCCGATTGATCAGCGATTTACGAGCTTGCCGGCAGAAATTCATCGTTTATATGAGGATCTCGCCCGTATTCAGGATGAATTGCTGAACAAACAGAAAGGCCTGGAAGCGATAGTAGAAAGCCGTAATCAGGAACTGCAGGACAGCGAACAGCGGCTCAGGTTCGCTCTGGATGCCAGCGGTAGCGGTGTCTGGGACTGGAATCTGGAAACGAATGTGATGTACTTCTCGAACGAGTGGAAACAGCAGCTTGGCTATGATGCGCTTTTTAAAGTTGACGCTGAGATAGTCATTGAGCTGATTCATAAAGACGATGTGGATTCCGTGATGCGGGTCCTGTCTGAACACCTGGCAGGCAGGTCCCGCGCTTACGTTCATGAACACCGGTTACGGACACAGGGTGGAAGCTATCGCTGGATACTGGGTCGCGGCATGGTGACGCACAGAGATGCGACAGGTAAACCGCTACGCTTCGTAGGTACTGATACCGATATTACTGAAAACAAGGTAACCGAAGCTCAGGAGCGGCGTGAAAATAAGATGAATGCGCTGGGTACTCTGACCGGAGGAATCGCTCACGACTACAACAACATGCTGAATATTATTCGCGGTTACGCAGAACTATTAGTGAATGAACTTTCTTCTGATCCGGAACAACAGGAGCAAGCACAGGAAATTATTCGTGCAACCGAACGTGGCGAGAATCTAACTAGAAAGCTAATGTCATTTTCGCGTCAGCGGAATTCGCGGCTGGAGGAACTCAGTCTGGACGATGTCATCTTTGCCAATATCGGCATGCTGCAAACTTTGCTGACCAACAGAATATCAGTGCAATGGTTGCCTGGTGCCAATGGCGAAATGGTAATGCTTAACCGGGATGAATTTGAAGATGCGCTGATCAACTTGTGTATCAATGCCATGCATGCAATGGATGGCTCTGGAACCATCAGGATTTCCTCTGAGCTGGTGGATGTAAGTGTTGCTGAGGCGGATCAGTTTAACCTGCAGCCTGGCAGGTTTGTCCGCCTGGTCGTAGCCGATTCGGGTGCCGGTATGGACGAAGAAACTCTGAGCAGCGTCTTTGATCCTTATTTTTCGACCAAGGAACATGGTATGGGGCTGGGGCTAAGCCAGACCTATGGTATGGTGCAGAGAAGCCACGGCGCAATCGATGTGTCGTCGGCGCCTGGTGAAGGTGCGGAATTCCGGTTGTGGTTCCCCGCGCTGGGTCGGGAAAAGACGGGTCAGAGTGAACCTGGGAATCATCAGTCTGAAAGTGCTGGTGACTTCGCCGGCCTGCGTGCGCTGGTAGTGGATGATGAGGCCGCACTGGCCAGACTGTCAGCCAGAATGCTGAGTGAAAATGGATTTGAAGTGACGCTGCTGAGTGACGCGCAAATGGCGCTTGATAAACTGGCATCGGGCGAGTCTTATGATGTGCTGATTACAGATATCCTTATGCCGGGTGTCAATGGGTATCAACTGGCCCGACAGGCTGTTGCGAGTTTGCCGGGTATCCGCGTGTTATTTGTCAGCGGTTACGGAGGTTCTGGTGACGAACTGTCGCAACTGGATTTCCCCTTTGTATTGCTGTCTAAGCCTTATACTATCGACAGATTTCTCACCACGTTGAAAGATTTGTTTCAACAGCCGTGAAGTCATTTAAAGATTCAGTTAACTCAGGTTTGAGGAATCAGATCGCCGAGTATGTTGTGTAAAGGTTGCAGGTGCTTTTCAAAAGGCTTCCATGGCGCGAGCCCGCTCTGGTAGATAGGCTGGCGTACCTGTTCTGAGCTGGGCGTGCGAACTGAGCGGTCGGTTTCATGGAAATTGAGACAGGCTTCTTCAAACGGCAGGTCACAGAAATCCAGAATGCGCCTGACCTGTGTGGTCAGGTCAGCGACCACCGCTTCGTACTGAACCTGTAGTATGTAGCCCGGCAGCACCCGTTGCCAATGCTCCATCAGGTTCACATAGTCACGGTAGTACTGGCCGATTTCTTCCAGTCCATAAGTAAATTCCTGGCCTGAGGCAAACAGCTGCTTGAAGCCGCTGAAACAGCAAGCCAGAGGATGACGCCGGGCGTCAATAATGGTGGCATTGGGCAGAATCAGGCGGATGAGCCCGATGTGCCGGAAGTTATTGGGCATTTTGTCGATGAAGAACGGGGCGCCCTGACGGTGTATCCGGGTTTCTTCGATATACTGCATGCCCATATCCAGGCATTGCTGTCTGCTCAGTTCCGTCAGTCGGGCTGGGTAGCGGGGCGCTTCACCGGGTTTCAGGCGACCGTCCAGTTTCTGCGCCAGGGCACCGATATTATGTAGTTCCAGCGTGCCATCCACCATTGAATGAGATGCCAGAATCTGCTCCAGCAGGGTTGAGCCAGCACGTGGCAGGCCCGTGATGAAAACAGGAGCGTTGTCAGGACAACCCCAGTCTTCCCGTTCCCGGAAGAAATCTGCAGTACAGACCTGCTGTTGCAGTTGCAGACGTTCAGTCATCTTTTCTTTCTGGTAGCTGAGCTGCGCCTTTCTCAGTTTGTTACCAGTCTCATAGTGCCTGAAAGCTTCGTCAAATAAACCCTGATCTTCCTCATGCTTGCCGAGTGCGAAACAGAAATGCAGGCGGTCTTCATCGCTTATGTCCTTACTTTCCGCCATTACCTGCATGACTTTTACCTCACTGTCTGTGAATTGGTAGGTCTTCAGGTTAGCCAGGCTCCAGTAAGCATCCCCAAAGTCCTTCCGTAGTTCGCTGGCTTTGCGGTACTGCCTGATAGCAGTCTCTGTGTTGCCGACAGTTTTCAGCCCATGGCCCCAGGTCAGATAGAAAGTCGGGTCAGCCGTGATGATTGCGGAAAGATCTTCATAGAGCTCTAATGCTTCGCGAAAGCGACCGACTGCCATGCACTGATTAGCGTAGATGGTGCGGAATACGGGATTTTCAGGGTCGGCGGAAAGTAACCGGGTCGCCTCTTCAAATGCCTTACCGAATTTTTGTCTTTTCTGCAGGACCGCAATGTAGTCGGATCTCGCCCCCAGATGGTCTGGCTCGAAAGTCAGGGCACTTTCCAGCAGAAATTCAGCATCGTCCAGAATGTCATATTTCATGCCGATGGCTGCGAGCATTCTCATACCTTCCACATGTTTCGGATGGCTTTGCAGAAAATGGCGGCATATCTGCTCGGCCCGGTAAAGCTTACCTTCATTCAGCATATTGCTGGCACTCAGAAGGGCCTTTGGCAGCGAGCTGAGATATGCGGTCTGGCGCAGGGCTTGTTGATGGGTGGGTGATTCCTGCGGCACGAGCGCGCTAAGCTTCTGCCAGCTTGGCAGCAAGGCAGGATTTTTAGCAACGGCGATTTTGAAGGCATCGATGGCCAGTTGAGTATTGTTCAGTGCCAGATGGACGTGCCCGGTTTCCTGCCACGCCCTGCCATAATTCTCATCCAGTGCGGTCAGTTGTTTCAGAACGATCAGGGCATCGGGGTAAGCGTGCAGATACCGGTGGCAGGCCGCAAGCAGGAACAGCGCTTCTGTATGTTGAGGTGTCCTCTCCAGCACTTCAACCAGCAAGCTTACAGCTGCAGAAAATGACCCTGACTGCATCAGCTGACGGACACGGTCGAGACCGGCTGTCTCATAGCTGTCAGGCAATTGCTCTGTCATTCTTTCCTCCGGAAAAAACAGAGGCGGGAAATCCCGCCTCTGTTTTTGTTCACT
>JAGRIO010000212.1 GCA_020443225.1 Pseudomonadales bacterium | reverse complement strand
TTAAGATATCAGCCCAATAACCCTGTGTGTCTGATCGCTGCCTGTTCCTGAGATTCGTTTTGAATGGCGTCGCCTCAGGGGCACTTCCGGATGCCAGACAGGTGATGTTCATCGCCTTATCATCCGGTCCTGGCCCCCAGATCCGACGTATCGCTGGTGGCGGGTGCCGGAACGCCGGGACGCCGGAATGTCGGAAGCGCGGGGCTTCTGACGATTTCAGGTCCCGGTTGAGCACCTGAGATTGAATCATGATTCTGATCGTCACGATGAAATCTATTAACTGTATTTTTTTTCAGATATTGCGATCATCCGCATTTCCGGAGGAGCTCCGGGGCAGGGCAGGCGTCATTCAGACGCACTGCTGAACACTTTTATTTTTATCAAGGATCGCTGTCGATGAAAAAAACTCTGCTAGCAACCGGTCTGCTCGCCGTCTCGGTTATGGCCACCTCTGCTGCTTCTGCCGCAGAAGCGCTTCATATCTATAACTGGTCTGATTATATCGCCGAAGACACCATAGCAGAGTTCGAAAAAGCGTCCGGTATCACAGTGACCTATGACGTCTACGATTCCAACGAAGTCCTTGAAGCCAAGATGCTCGCAGGTCGCAGCGGCTATGACCTGATCTTCCCGACAGCCCGTCCCTTTGCCGACCGTGGCATCCGGGCAGGCCTTTATCAGCCGGTAGATAAAGCGGCACTGACTAACTACGGCAATCTTGACAGCAATATCAATAAGTCACTGGCGGACATCGACCCGGGTAATGAATTCCTTGTCCCTTATATGTGGGGTACGACCGGCATAGCCTACAACGTTGAAAAAGTGAAAGAAGTGCTGGGCGCGGATGCATCGCTCGACTCCTGGTCGCTGATATTTGATCCGGAGACGGTGAAGAAGCTGCAGCGCTGCGGCGTGGCGCTGATGGATGATCCAACCGAAGTGTTTGTTGCCGCACGTGCTTACAAAGGCCAGGCGACTGACGATTTCAGCAAGAAAGCCATGGAGGAAGCTGCTGCCACCGTCGCCGCGGTGCGCCCCTACATCCGTTACTTCCACAGTTCTCAGACTATTAACGATCTCGCCAATGGTGACATCTGCGTGGCGCATGGTTACTCAGGCGATATGCTTCAGGCGAGTAATCGTGCCTCAGAGGCAGATAATGGGGTGACCGTACAGTATGTGGTCCCGCAGGAAGGCGCGGTGGTCTGGACAGATGTGATGGCGATCCCTGCTGATGCGCCTAACGCGGCGGCAGCGAACAGGTTCATTAACTATATCCTGCAGCCAGAAGTCATTGCGCCTGTTACTAACTATGTGGCTTACGCCAACGCAAATGCAGCAGCGACACCACTGGTTGATGAAGCTGTGCGCAGTAATCCGGGTGTCTATCCGGCTGCTGCTACGATGGAAAAACTGCTGGTGCTGAAGACACCATCAGACAAAGAGACGCGCACCATGAACCGTCTCTGGACCCGCGCTAAAACCGGCAACTGAACGAGGCTCAGGATGCCCCCGGCCGGGTAGGTTTGTATCAATACGCCGACCTGGGGGTTATTCTATTGGCTGTTATTATATCCTTCTGAAAGAGTTGCCCGTCGATGAGCCAGTCACGGAATCAATCTACGGAATCCTGGTCTGCACCAGACGCCGAGCCCGTCGTCCGTATCGAGAAAGTCACTAAGCGTTTTGGTGAAATCTACGCTGTTGACGATCTGTCACTGGATATTCACAGAGGTGAATTTTTCTCGCTGCTGGGAGCATCAGGCTGCGGTAAAACCACTTTGTTACGGATGCTGGCGGGTTTTGAAACGCCGACAGCGGGGCGTATTTTTATTGACGGGCAGGACATGACCGAAGTCCCGGCCTACCTGCGCCCGGTCAATATGATGTTCCAGAGTTACGCACTGTTTCCGCATATGACGGTCGCACAGAATATTGCCTATGGTCTGAAAAGTGATCCGCCTGACCGCGAAGGACGAAGCGCCAGAGTCAGTGAAATGATGGCGATGGTAAAGATTGAAGCGCTGGCAACCCGTAAGCCGCATCAGCTCTCAGGCGGTCAGCGTCAGCGGGTGGCGCTGGCCCGCGCACTGGCCAGACACCCGAAAATTCTCTTACTGGATGAGCCTCTGGGTGCGCTGGATAAAAAGCTCCGCGAACAAACCCAGTTTGAGCTGGTGAACCTGCAGGAACGGCTTGGTATTACCTTTATTGTCGTGACACATGATCAGGAAGAAGCGATGACCATGTCATCACGCATCGCCCTGCTAAAAGATGGCCGTATTGAGCAGGTAGATTCACCGCGTCGCATGTACGAGTTTCCATCGACCCGTTATGCCGCAGATTTTATCGGCTCGATAAATCTGTTTGAAGGACATGTGATCAGTCATAGCAACGATATGGCGGTGATTCACTGCGAAGATACCGACAGCGATATTATCGTGCACCACAGCCAGCCACTGGCCAGTGGTATGCCGGTCACTGTTGCCGTCCGCCCGGAAAAAATGCGCGTCAATACGACGATTGAAGCTGACCAGAATCAGCTTCACGGAGAAATAAAGGAAATTGCCTATCTGGGTGATGTATCCATCTATCACGTCGATTTGCCAGGGGGTAAGCGTATTCAGTTTACCCAGCCGAACATGCTGGCACTGGCAGAGCAACCTCTGACCTGGGGGCAGGAGGTGCAACTGACCTGGCACCCGAATGGTTGTGGTGTGCTGACGCAATGACGTTGCTGCAGAAACTGATACCGAAAAATCACCAGTTAATTGTCGCCATCCCCTGGCTGTGGCTGGCGATCTTTTTTGTACTGCCGTTTCTGTTCATTCTTAAAATCAGCCTGTCTGAACCTCAGCTGGCGATGCCGCCTTATCAGGACTGGATTCGTGAGTTTGAAGACGGTCTGCTGACGATCACGCTGAACTTTGGTAATTATCAGCTGATGTTTGAGGATGACCTGTACCTGCAGGCATTACTCGGCTCGCTGAAGGTCGCTGGTATTTCAACCCTGCTCTGTATTCTGACTGGCTATCCGATTGCGTACGCCATTACGAGGGCACCCTTACAGTTTCGCATGCCTTTTCTGATGCTGATTATTCTGCCGTTCTGGACATCATTCCTGCTGCGGGTTTACGCATGGATCGGTATTCTCAAAGATAATGGTCTGCTGAACCAGTTGCTGATGAGTACCGGCATTATTGATTCACCGCTGCAGATTCTGCATACCCCAGCCGCCGTGTATATCGGCGTGGTTTATAGTTATCTGCCGTTCTTTGTGCTGCCGCTGTATGCCACTCTCGTACGTCTTGACGATACCCTGCTGGAAGCCGCGGCAGATCTGGGTGCCAGACCCCTGCGTCAGTTCCTGACGATCACATTGCCGCAATCGGTTCCCGGCATCGCTGCTGGCGCGATGCTGGTGTTTATTCCTGTCATGGGCGAATTCGTCATTCCGGATCTGCTTGGCGGTCCGGGAACCTTAATGCTGGGGAAACTCTTGTGGACAGAATTCTTTAACAACAAGGACTGGCCGGTTGCTTCGTCACTGGCCGCAATATTGCTGGTTATCCTGATCGTGCCGTTTGTACTGCTGCGTCATTTTGAGCAGAAAGCCAGTGAGGAGGAAAGATAATGCGTGATTTTATTTCGCGTAATCCTCTGTTGTTTGTGTTCCTGATCGCTGGATACGCCTTTCTCTATCTACCGATCATCAGCCTCATTGTGTATTCATTCAATGAGAGCAGGCTGGTAACCGTATGGAGCGGTTTCAGTACCAAATGGTACGGCGAACTGATGAACAATGGTCCTTTACTCAACGCGGCCTGGCTAAGCGTTAAAATCGGAGCATTAAACGCGACCATTGCGGTGATTCTGGGGACGCTGGCAGCGCTGGCATTAGTACGGTTTCGTAAATCCCGCGGCCATGGCACCCTCGGTGTGATGGTTACCGCTCCGCTGGTAATGCCCGAGATAATTATCGGATTGTCTCTGCTGCTGTTTTTTATCGCACTGGAAGACCTGATTGGCTGGCCGGCAGGCCGGGGGCAAACGACAATTCTGATCGCCCACGCGACATTTTCTATGGCCTATGTCACTGTGATTGTGCAGAGCCGCCTGGCCCATATGGATCCGTCCATTGAAGAGGCAGCGCTGGATCTCGGTGCGCGGCCAGCACGGGTCTTTTTTACTATCACACTGCCGATGATTTTCCCGGCACTGGCCGCCGGCTGGCTGCTGGCATTTACCCTGTCTCTGGATGACCTTGTTATCGCCAGCTTTGTTTCTGGCCCGGGCTCGACGACATTGCCGATGGTGGTGTATTCCAGTGTTCGTCTGGGGGTCAGCCCGCAGATCAATGCGCTTGCAAGCCTGATTATTGCGCTGGTCAGTATCGCTGTGCTCGTGGCCTCAGTCATCATGTACCGCAGTGAAAAAGTTCGTCAGGACGCTTAACACAGCATACGCCGCCAGCACTGACCGCGAACAATTGGGGACAGTTAACTAATTACCGCCTGAGAGTGTTAACTCACTGCGGCTGGAGGGCCGGGCTGGCGCACCAGATTATTAACCGGGTATCGGTTAGATGAATACGGGTTATCCCCCGTTAATTGGGTAGAGCCGGTGGACAGAGCAAAAGTGTTACCCATGTGCCCGGAACGGACCCGGATATGAATGGTGCCCCGAGATGGAATCGAACCATCGACCCTCCGCTTAGGAGGCGGATGCTCTATCCACTGAGCTACCGGGGCGCGGCGCTAATAATAGCAGAAACTGAAATCGATTTGCCTCCCTGTCTGCGATGGACGAATGTGATTACAATGGCGCAGGAAAGATGAGGTGACTGCACCATGACTGATATTAAGCGCGTTCTCGAAGATACCCGTACTATTGCCATTGTCGGCATTTCTGATAATCCGTCCCGGCCCAGTAACGAAGTTGCCCGCTATCTGATGCCGTATTTTGACATTATTCCCGTCAATCCACGGTATGACTCGGTTCTTGGACTCAAGTGCTACCCTGACCTGGAATCGATTCCGGTTCAGGTCGATATGGTGGATCTGTTCCAGCGTAGTGAAAATATCCCGCCCTTCGTCAGGCCAGCGATCAGCATCGGAGCAAGATATTTCTGGATGCAACTTGGCATCAGTAATGCGGATGCCAGAAATGAATTGATTAGTGCGGGTATCACGGTCATAGAAGATAAGTGCACGAAGATCGAGTACGCAAGATACTGTCTCTGAACATTAACCTGACCCTGAACATACGGCTGCGCCAGTCGTTGCTCAAGCTGGTCCTGTGGAAACCCTGACGCTATGCTGGATACCAGACCCTTACTGCTTCAAACCGATTTCCCCGCTATAACTCGGGCGCCGCTGGATACTCTCCAGGTCAATCTGGGATATCTGTGTAATCTGAGTTGTACCCATTGCCATGTTAATGCGGGACCTAACCGCACGGAACTGATGGACCGGGAAAATATTGATCTGGTGCTCGACTTTCTGAAATCCAGTGAAGTCCGGTTTCTCGATCTGACCGGTGGCTCTCCGGAAATGAACCCGCACTACCGTTATCTGGTAACCGAAGCCAGGGCTCTGGGTGTCAATGTGATGAATCGCTGCAACCCGACTCTGTTGATGGAACCGGGGTATGAAGATCTTGCCGGATTCTTTGCTGACAATCAGCTCATCGTTATCGCCTCAATGCCCTGTTACGAAGAAGATAATGTCGACAAACAGCGTGGCAAGGGGGTTTATCAGAACAGCATCGCCGGGCTGAAGAAGCTGAATGCACTTGGCTACGGTGTGGAAGGCTCCGGGCTGGAACTCAATCTGGTCTACAATCCGGATGAACCTGTACTGCCGCCGCCTCAACAGGCACTGGAACAGGACTACAAACGGGAGCTGCTGGCCGAGCACGGTATTGTCTTCAACCAGCTCTTTGCTCTGGCAAATATGCCGATCAGTCGCTTTGGGGCCCGGTTGCTGGCGAAAAACCAGTACACAGACTATATGGCCTTGCTGCGAGGATCTTTTTCCGAGGCCAATCTCGGAACAGTCATGTGCCGGTCCCTGATCAGCGTTGATTACCAGGGGTACGTTTATGACTGTGACTTTAATCAGATGCTGGAACTACCACTGATCGCGGTAGACAAACCCCGCCCACACCTGCGGGACTTATCAGCTGACGTTCTGGCGGGGAAACCAGTCGCTATTGGTGAGCACTGCTATGGTTGTACTGCAGGGCAGGGCAGCAGCTGCGGTGGTGCACTGGCTTAAATCTGGCGGGGCAAAACAGAGCTGAAACCTGTTACAGCGAGTGATCAGTGCCACGACTGTGAATGAACTGATTCATCTCATCGGTCAGGATTTTGATTTCGATTTCAGCTCTTTCCCGCAAGGCATGAATGTCAGACAGGTTCTCTGCCTTACAGGCTGCTTCGAGATTCTGCAGTATCTGATGCAGCCGTACACCACCCATATTGGCAGCAGTTCCCTTGATGCCGTGAACAACGGCTGCGGCAGTACCGAAGTCTGACGATTGCAGCTGCCTGTCCAGCTCGTCGATATCCGCGGGAACACTTTCCAGAAAAATTTCTACGAGTCGCGATAGCTGTGTCTCGTTGCCGCGGACTCTGTTCATGAGTGATTCCTTGTCCCAGGATTTACCATCGGATTGATAGCCTGCATTGCTGTTGTCTGGCGTGACCTCAGGTTGTGTTTCCCTGGCAGTCGTGGCTACTGGTCCTCCGCCTTTTTCTTTGTCCGGTAACACACGCTTGATAACCTGTGCTAGACGCTCATGCTCGACAGGCTTCTCGATGTATTCAGTCATCCCCACAGCATAAAATTCATCATCTTTGCTCATCGTATTGGCCGTTTGTGCTATCACCGGGGTATTGCG
>JAGRIO010000211.1 GCA_020443225.1 Pseudomonadales bacterium | reverse complement strand
CCTACATAGTCTATGTACTGTCTGCCGTCCTCGTCAGTCAGGTAAGGGCCCTGGCTTTGTCTGAAAAAGACGGGGTTACCGCCAACCCGCGCAAATGCTCTGACAGGTGAATTCACGCCGCCAGGCAGGACCTTTCTGGCTTCTTCAAACAAGGTTTGTGATCGCGTCATAGTGGTTTCGCATACCCTTAAAAAAACAGATGCGCATTCAATCACTACTCTGCGCAGGATTCAAACGTCAGCCAGTGACTGCCGGCGGTTACCGGCCGGGGTTCTTAACGGGGTTGGTAGTAAGATTCGATGTCTTCCCGGGTGATGATGCCGACAACAGAATCGATCATGGGCGCGCTGATGCGATTGACATAGAGCGCCTGAACCCCGGTCTGATTCAGCAGGTCCAGGGCTTCGCTGAGCGTAGCCTGCAACAGAATAGATTTAACGTCTTTGCGGGTTGCAGGAATTTCTGCCAGGTCGACGTCTTCAGCATCAGTGGTATCCAGAAAGGCAATCAGGTCCTCGGTACGCATGATATAGGCAGGTCTTTCGGAACCATCAACCAGCAGCCAGACTGGTTTGTCCCTGACCAGTTCCCGGGCGCCGTAGACCGGCAGATGACGGGGCACGCGGATGAAGCTTCTCGACATGATGCTGGCTACCGAGGCCCGGTTTAACGCCATCGACAAGGGATTCTGGCGGAACTCGAGCCCCATGATTTCCATTTGTGTCAGGAAGATTGAGCGAACGCGAAAGCCCTGACTCGCGGTCATGTTGGCAACGATAACCACCAGCATGGCGGGCAGCAGAATATTCGAATTGTGAGTCAGCTCCATGACCGCCATCAGCGCGGCGAGTGGTGCCTGCAAAACAGCGCCCATCATGGCGCCCATGCCGAGCATGACATAAAAGCCGGGGGATGAAGCCAGGTCCGGAAAGGCGAGATTGCCCAGCTGACCCAGCGCGCCGCCTGCCATGGCCCCGATGAAAAGTGCAGGGCCGATGACCCCTACCGGGACGCCCATGGCGATGGTGGATGCACTGGCTACCATCTTGAACAGACAGGTGACTACCAGTAACAGGATAACAAGTTTGCCTTCCAGAGCCTCCGTCACAGTGTCATAGCCCACTCCCAGAATCTGGGGTACCGCCAGTGCCATCACGCCGGTTATCAGGCCGGCCATCAGCATCCGTAACCAGGCACCGGAGGGGCTGTAGCGATAGAAGAACTTCACCAGCCAGATGAACGCTGCCGCCAGCATTCCAATGACGACCCCTTCCAGCAGCAGAAAGGGGATATCCCACAGGGTACGCATGTTCACTTCCAGGGGCACCAGGAAGGCAGTCTCATTGCCATAGACAATCTGATTGATCAGGGTTGCAGTGACTGCCGCCAGAATCACCGGGATAAAGCCCGCGATCGTATATTCCATGATGATCACTTCCATACTGAAGATGACCGCTGCCATGGGTGTATTGAATGAGGCGGAGATAGCTGCAGCGGCACCACAGCCCACCAGAATGCGGATGCTGTTATTCGGCAGCTTCAGTCGCTGGCCTAACAGACTGCTGCCGGCGGCTCCCAGATGAATAGCGGGTCCTTCGCGTCCCCCGGACTGACCTGAGGCAAGGGCGATGATGCCCGAAAAAAACTGATGGGCTGCGTTCTGCCAGGGCATATACCCCTGGAACCGTGCCAGTCGCTCCAGGACATGCACTGGCCCGACTCTGACATGCTCTGGTTTCATCAGTCTTACTATGAGAGCGAGTACTAACGAACCCGCAACCGGCACAATCAGGTAGTATTCACGGGAAAGACCTTCAAAGTTCTCGAAGCCCTCGGTAAGAACGAACCCCAGTGGTATTTCGATCAGGGTCCGGAAGGCAAGAATTACAACGCCGGTCACTATGCCGGAAATCACCCCCAGAATGGCAAACTGCGGTACGGCATCGATCGATGCCAGTTTGCGGCGAAAGCCGCGCATCGAATAGTCTGAAGATAGCCGCCTGGACATAGTGGAATGACTGTTGTGGTGAAGTACAGCAAACAGGATATTCCAGAAGCTGCTGAATATCGACACAGTTATGCCGCTGGTGATCACCCGTACGACAGGGTGATGGCTTCTGGTTATTTTCTGATAAGCTATGCCTCTTTTTAGTCGGGGTCATTGCCGTCCATGTCCTCAGTCCGGGGTAGCAAGCAGTATCAGATGATTGTGGTACCACATCGCCCGTGGTACATGGCAGGTATTTTCTGCCTGTTTCTGCTCGCCATGGCCGCACTGAGCTGGCTGACCTATCAGTTCGGTATGGGTCAGGGATTGGCGACCAAGGTTGAGGTGGTAGCAGAACGCGACCGGCTGCAGCGGGAGCTGGGGAACTTACAGGCCCGCAACCGTGAAATGCTGCAGGAAATTGCTGATCTCAAGCTGGGTGACCAGGTGGATACTCAGGCTAATGAAGAAGTTCGCCAGACGGTGGAACTGCTGCAGGAAGAAATAGCGGAGCTCAGCGAAGAGATCCGTTTCTACAAGGGCATTATGGTGCCCAATGCGGAAGTCAAAGGGCTGCGGGTTGAGCGGCTTGATCTGCGTGAGACCGGCGAAACCGGTAAGATCAGATACAGCCTGTTACTCACACAGGTGGTAGATAAGCACGAATATATACAGGGTGGCGTTGAGATAGCCGTGAAAGGTCAGGAAGCAGGTGCTGAAAAAACCTATTCAATGGCTGAGCTCACCACGGACGGACAGCAAAGTATTCGCTTCCGGTTTCGCTACTTTCAGAATGTTGACGGGGAACTTCAGTTACCTGAAGGATTTGAGCCTGCAGTACTGCAGGTAAAGGCAAATCCCGCAGGAAGGGGTGCGCCTGAGATCAACAGAGAGTTTGAATGGCAGGTACTCGGGAGTTAGCCATGTTACGAAAGAACAAAGGAGAGACGGGGACAACACTGATCGCCCCGAATTGTGAAATTAAAGGCGATGTTCATTTCAGCGATGTGCTCTACGTCAACGGAACTGTGCGCGGCAATATCTATGCTGAGCCTGGCACCAAGGCGCGTGTGACTGTCAGCAACACGGGTCAGGTGTTTGGTGAAATCCGGGTGCCCAATGTGGTGATCGATGGTTGTGTGGAAGGCGATATTTACTCAGATAAGCATATTGAACTTGCCGCCAAAGCACAGATCAAAGGGAATGTTTACTACAACCTGATTGAAATGGTGATGGGTAGCCGGGTTGATGGCAATCTGGTGCATGCCACCGAAAAGAATACCAAAGCGCCGGTCAAAGCCCCGGTGGAGGACGCCGGGCTGGAAGTCGCCTCAGCCTGATGGTGTTCACGAGCATTGAAATTTTTTCAAAGGTAGCCATATAGCAGCCATGACTGAAGTTTCTGTATTTGAACCACAAAGTATCCGGTTTTCTGACTCTGCAGCCCGCAAGGTCAGGACGCTCGTAACTGAAGAAGAAAACGAAGACCTCAAACTGCGGGTATTTGTTACCGGTGGAGGGTGTTCCGGTTTCGAGTATGGTTTCACCTTCGATGAAGACGTCGAAGAGGATGACACCTGCATTGAAAACGGCGACGTCACTCTGGTGGTTGATGCACTGAGCTATCAGTACCTGGTAGGTGCGGAAGTGGACTTTAAAGAGGACCTGCAGGGTTCGCGATTCGTCGTCACCAATCCCAATGCTTCGACAACCTGCGGTTGCGGAAATTCCTTCTCAATCTGATCTTCAGTTCAGCGGAAATCAAAGCTGGCAGGAGGGCAGTTTCTGCCCGTCTGCCTACTCACCTTCGGCCAGAGCGTATCGCGTCTGGCCACTCACATCCTTCAGTCGGGCCAGGGTCGTCTGGGTTGTTGCGCGGAAACGAGCCATTTCACTGGCGCTGATTGGCTGGGCCTTAGGCAAGGCAACAGTTCTGGGATTGCGGTGTACGCCATTGACCAGGAATTCATAGTGCAGGTGTGGTGCGGTAGCCCAGCCGGTGTCTCCTACGTATCCAATGACCTGACCCTGCTTCACGCTCTTACCGGTGCGCAGACCCCTGGCAAAGGCTGACAGGTGCAGATATTTGGTGGTGTACTGCTCGCCATGCTGAATCACGACATAGCGACCCGAAGCTTCGTTCTGACGAACGATAGTGACCTTGCCATCGCCGGAAGCGAAAACCGGCGTGCCCTTGTTCGCTGCATAGTCAATGCCGCGATGGGGCATGACCCGGTTATGAATAGGATGCATGCGCTTCATGTTGAATCTTGAGCTGACGTGCGAGAAGTGTACCGGGTCACGCAGGAAGGCTTTGCGAAGGCTGGCGCCTTCGGGTGTGTAGTAGCTGTCGCGACCTGTTGAATCCACGTAGCGCACGGCCTGATAGCTCTTGCCCATATTGGTGAACTGTGCGCCCAGAATTTTACCTTCTTTGACCTTTTCACCATCCACGTAGATATCTTCATAGAGTACGGTGAAAGCATCACCCTGACGTAAATCGAGCGCAAAGCTGATATCCCACTGAAAAATCTGCGCCAGATTCATAATCATGGTGTCTGACAGACCGGCCGCTTTGCCTGCCTGATAGAGGGACGGCTGGTCTTCAGTGATATTGGCCGAAGTGAAGGAGACAATGGTTTCAGCTTCAGCCTCCTGCCAGTACGCCTTGTATCCATCTGGCTGACGGTTGACTACCAGGTGCCGCAGAGGATTGTCCTCGTAGGTCAGGGAAACCAGTTTGTTATCGCTGTCCAGCTCAAACACCAGAGATTTGCCGGGGATGATCTTTTTCAGTACCGCGACCGAATTGCCCAGTTCCATGACTCGCTGCAGTTCAACGGCGCTGAGCCCGGCCCGCTTAAAGATTGCTGAAAGGCTGTCCCCGCGTTTGATGGTGATTTCCCGAAGCTGGTGATCACTCGTCTGGGGCAGTGGTTCTGCAACTGCCACGGCTTCAGCCGGGGCGGGTGTCAGCGCAACAATTTCTTCCGGTTCGATGGACAGGGACACCGGCACACGCTCAATTTCCGCGTGGTCTGACTCTGGTAGGGCAGAAATTCCAACAAGAAGGGCCGCAGTGGCCAGGATGGCCAGCTTGAGGTGAGTTTTGGGATAAGTTTCCATAAAAGCAGTCGTCTGGCTTCAGGTCTTGTGGTTGATTATTACGACATGGCGCTAACTATATAAAAAATAGGGAAAAAAACAATCATTACTTAAAGTAATTTCTAGCTTTTGGGCCAAATCAGTCAGCTGCGGTCCTTTGAAATACGGTGGTTTTCCTGTATTTTTGCGCCTCCGCCGGTCTGAGCCGGGCGAACAAGCTAAGAATAGCGGCCTGTGACGGTTTGTTGAACAGAATGTGCGGGAAAATTGATCAGTTTGTGACGCTGGTCACTTTGACATCGGAAAAACGGGAAATCTGTGATGACCATTCAGAAAGATCTGTTGAAACAACTCCATGATCTGGGGTTGATTGCTCAGGTAAGTAGTGAACCTGAGCTTCTGGAGCATCTGAGCACAGGCTCCCGGACTGTTTATTGTGGTTTCGATCCCACGGCAGACAGTCTGCACATTGGAAACCTGGTGCCCTTACTCGCGCTGCGGCGGTTTCAGATGGCCGGGCACAGGCCAATTTTGCTGGTTGGCGGTGCGACCGGGATGATCGGTGATCCGGGCGGCCGTACTTCTGAGCGGGAGTTAAAGCCTGCCGATGTAGTAAAAGCCTTTGTGGCAAAAATCCGCGAGCAGGCGGCTGCTTTTCTCGATTTTGATTGCGGCGACACCTCCGCCATCGTGGTTGACAATGCAGAGTGGACTGAGCAGATGACCGTGATCGATTACCTGCGGGATATCGGCAAGCATTTCAGCGTCAATAACATGATTCAGAAAGAAACTGTCCGCCGTCGACTGGAGGACGAGTCACAGGGCATCAGCTACACAGAATTCAGCTACATGATTTTGCAGTCTTATGACTATGTGGTTCTGAACAAGCGCTACAACTGCACCATTCAGATGGGTGGAAGTGACCAGTGGGGAAACATTACCAGTGGTATGGATCTCATTCGCCGGATGAACAGCGAACAGGCATTTGCCATCACCTATCCGCTGATCACCAATTCTGACGGAACCAAGTTCGGCAAAAGTATGGGAAATGCGGTCTGGCTTGATCCTGCCAGAACCTCGCCTTATGCCTTCTACCAGTTCTGGATGAACGCCGCTGATGCCGATGTGGTGCATTACCTGCGCATTTTCACATTCCTCGAAGCGGATAAGCTCGCAGAACTGGAAGCGGCTCACGAGGAAGACCCTGGCCGGCGGTTTGCACACCGTGCGCTGGCGGAAGAAACCACCCGGCTGGTGCATGGTGAAGAGGGTGTTGCCGCTGCCCAGCGAATCAGCGAGGCGCTGTTCCGGAATTCGCTGGACCAGCTGGAAGAGGGCGATCTGGCCCAGCTTTCACAGGACGGCTTGCCCGCTTCTGTCATCCAGGCAGACACAATAGCGCTGGCACAGGTGCTGGTGGATGCAGGTCTGGCAGTGACGCCAAACGGTGAAGTGACGATGGGTCAGGCACGAAAACTTATCAAGAGCAATGCAGTTTCCGTCAATGGACAGAAAGTCGGGGACGAAGCCTTTGAGTTGACCAGAGCTGACGCCCTGTTTGGGCGTTATCACATAGTCCAGAAGGGTAAAAAAAATCATCACATGATTGTGATGTCTTGATGTTGTAAAAGAGATTTGCCTGCGTATAATACGCGGCTCACGCTGTCCCGGTGGTAACCCAGACCTTACCAAAGGCATCGGGCGTCAAGCGTAAAAGGTTTCTGGGTCTGTAGCTCAGTTGGTTAGAGCGCACCCCTGATAAGGGTGAGGTCGGTGGTTCAAATCCACCCAGACCCACCAGTCTTGTACTGGTTAGTGTTTATGGGGT
>JAGRIO010000210.1 GCA_020443225.1 Pseudomonadales bacterium | reverse complement strand
TCACGCTTGATCTTAGTGAGCAGGTGAAAGCACTGAACAATGACCCTTTGGCTGTTGAGGTCAGTATCAGCCAGGCCAACAGCATCATTCAGTGTGACCAGCCAAGGCCCGGTCCGGACGACAGTCTGCCGGATCCTGAAAGCTGGGCCACGGATGCTGACAACCCACCGGCCTGGGTAAGGCGCTTCTATCAGAATGAACGGTACCGCTGGCAAAATCGTGACAATCCGTGCACACCGGAGTTTTATGCCTACGGCAATTACGAAACCCGGGACGTCAGTTACTACTACCAGTCCTCTCTCGGTCTGATCGCCAAACTTGGCCAGGATCATCAGTTACGGGTTGTGGTGACAGACGTCAGGAATGCCGAAGCTGTGAGCGGCGCGAGCGTCACAGCATACAATCGCCAGAATCAGATTGTAGCAGATGGCAAGACTAACAACGAAGGTATGGTGACACTGTCCCCACTGGCCCCACCCGCTTACCTGATGGTGAATCACAATGATCAGGCAGGTTTTCTGCGTCTCGATCGCAATGAAGCACTATCAACCAATGTCTTTGATATCCGGGGCGAGTCAGTCAGCAATGGTCTTAAAGGCTACTTCTACGGTGAGCGGGGCATCTGGCGGCCCGGCGATGATATCTACCTGACATTTATACTGCACGACCGGGCAGGCTCGCTGCCAGCAGATTTCCCGCTGTCAGTAGATTTCTTTAATCCTCAGGGCGCAAAGGTCAGCACCATTACGCAGACCAGCCCCATTGAGGGGTTCTACCATTTTCACCTGGGCACCAGTGCCGATGCGCCCACTGGCAACTGGCGTGCAGTGGTCCGGATTGGCACCAGGTACTTCAGCAAAATCATACCCGTTGAGACCGTCAAACCTAACAAACTGAAGCTGGCGCTGACACTGCCTGCACCAACTCTGCGCTGGCAGCCGACCAATGCACCCGATACTCATCTGTTTGCACAGTGGCTGAACGGCGCTTCAGCGAATGGTCTGCGAGCCACGGTCAGTGCCAGACCAGCCAGCACTACCACTAGCATAGCTGGCTACTCTCAGTTCATTTTTGACGATCCGGTCCGGCGTCTCACCAATGAAGAACAGGCACTGTTTGAAGGCACCCTTGACCCTTCCGGCTGGGCAACATTCAAAATTAACCCGCAGATGCCGGAAGCACCCGGTCAGGTCAGTCTGCACCTGACCAGCCGGGTCTTTGAAAAAAGCGGAAACTTCAGTATTCAGTATCAGACCGTTCCTTATATCCCTTTCCAGCGTCTCGTTGGTCTGAATCTACCCGAGGGTCAGGGCTGGAATAACGCTATGGGCAGGGATGAACAGCATGAACTGCAATTAGTGCTGCTGGACCAGCAATCACAACCGCTAGCTGATCAGTCCCTGAACCTGGCAGTTTACCGGCTCGACTGGCGCTGGTGGTGGGAATCCGGCGCTGACAATCTGGCGAACTACCTGGGTAGCAACGCCGCATCCCGGCTGGTGAATGAAACACTGACGACCAATGATGCAGGGCTTGCCCGGTGGCAGCTCAATGGGCAGGACTTTGACTGGGGTCGCTATCTGATCCGTGCCTGTGACGACAAGGGCAGCCACTGTACCGGCAAAGTGATCTATCTGGGCTGGAGTGACAACAACCGTCAGGACCCTGGCGCAGCCAGCCAGCTGACCCTGGCCACTGACAAGCTGGATTATGTACCAGGTGAAACTGCAATGATCCAGTTACCGGACAACCTGCCCGGACCTGATCAGGCTGCAGTGCTGCTGACCATAGAATCCGGTAGTGGTGTTCTGTCTCAACGCTGGATTGAGCAGGATATTCAGCAACATCACTATGGCCTGTCGATCACCGAAGCGATGGCACCAAATGTCTATGCCCACATCACGGTGCTGCAGAAGTATGACGGTAAAACCAGCGACACACCACTGCGCCTTTACGGTATCGTTCCTGTTGTCGTCAACAACCCGGCAACGCGGCTCCTGCCAGTACTGAATGTACCAGAGAGAATCAAGCCCCTCAGCCCGCTGACAGTGTCGGTCAGCGAAGCGAGTGGTAAGCCAATGACTTATACGCTGGCTGTCGTCGATGAAGGTCTGTTGGGGCTGACCGGTTTCCGGACGCCGGATCCGCAGGCTGCGCTGTATCAGCGCGAGGCACTGGGGGTACTTACCTGGGATCTGTTTGATCAGTTTCCCGCAGGAAAAGATACTCAGTCGACGCTGATGACCATTGGTGGCGGCCAGGCCGCAGCTGAAGCGCTGAACAAACATTTACAGAAACGTTTCAAACCCGTGGTCCGTTTTCTTGGGCCCTTCACGCTGACCGCCGGTGCAACGGCAGAACACAGAACAGACATTCCTGACTATATGGGTGCAGTGCGGGTTATGGTGGTGGCAGGCAGTCGCCAGGGCGAACTGCCGGCCTATGGCTATGCCGGCACGACTGTCACTGTTACTCAGGCATTAGGGGTTGTAACTACCCTGCCGCGAGTTCTCGCGCCCGGCGAAAGCATCAGCTTGCCGGTCAACATCTTCAATAACCGCAGTGATATCGGTGAAGTCGATGTTCAGATTACTACCAACGGACTGTTGGAAGCTGCCACAGAAATACAGACAGTTGGTTTCAGTGAGCCAGGTGATCAGATCATTACGGTGCCACTCAGGGTGCTGGAGAATACTGGCGAAGCGGAAGTTACCGTCACTGTCAGTGGGGGCGGCGAAAGTGCCACCGAGCGACTGACTGTACCTGTCAGGTCACCGAATACGATCCAGACAGATACCCGCACTATCGTCGTTGCTGCAAATTCCCGCGCCACGCTGACTCTGCCAGTTAACGGCATACCCGGTTCAAATCAGAGCCTGATAGAGGTCAGTCGTTTGCCGGCACTGAACCTGAACGAACGGCTCAGTTATCTGCTTGAGTATCCTCATGGTTGTCTGGAACAGACCACGTCGGGGCTGTTCGCACAATTGTATCTGGGCAAGCTGACAACGCTGACTGATGAACAGACGCGGGCCGCCGAACGTCACGTGCGCCAGGGTATCATCCGCCTGAAGGATTATCAGAGTGACAGAGGCAACTTCCACTACTGGCCAGGTAGTCAGTATCGTAATGACTGGGCTAACACCTGGGCCGGACACTTCCTGCTTGAGGCTCGTAATCAGGGGTATACGGTGCCGGCGGATATGCTCAGCCGCTGGCTGACTGATCAGCGTAACAGAGCAAAACAAAGTGGGTTCAGACCGGGTTATGAAGCAACCGACGCTTATCTGCTGTTCTCACTGGCACTGGCAGAGCAACCCGATTTTGGTGCTATGAACCGGCTGCGACAAATGCTGATCGCTGATGATGTCAGGACCAGCAACATGAACCTGGCCAGATGGTTACTGGCGGCAGCCTATGGTCTGGCCGGACAACCTGAGGCCGGGCAACCACTGCTGGCCGCCGCCGATCTCAGTACCAGCAGCTATTCAACCGCAGGATACACCTTCGGTTCCCGGCTGCGGGATACAGCCGTTCTGGCACTGGCGCAACTGGCAGCAGGCGAACGCACCCAGGCCTGGCAGGCATTACGCCAGTTAGCCACAGGCATGAATGAAGCTGACTGGGTATCAACCCAGACCAGCGGCTGGGCGCTGTTGGCACTGAGTAGTTACTATGGCGAACAGGACGTCACGGCACAGGCTTTCCGCTGGCGACAAGCACAGGCGCCATGGCTTGATACGGCACTGCAGTCACCAGTCTTTCAGTCCCGGCTGCCAGCGGATGCTGGCACGGAGATCAGTGTCGAACTCGATAACCAGAGCCCGGACCCACTGTATCTGCTGCTCAGTAACCGGGGTATACCTGCCGCCGGTGATGAAACCGCTGCCAGTAGTCAGCTGCATATGAGCGCTTCTTACAGCACACTGGAAGGTAAACCGCTCAGTCCGGCGCTGATTCCTCAGGGCGAAGACTTTATCGCTACCGTTGTGATTTCAGCCGCCGACCCTTCCCGTCAGCTGGACAATCTGGCATTGACGATGATTATGCCGGGGGGTTGGGAGCTGAGTAACGCCCGCCTGCAGGGTGGTAGCCTGCCCGGGGGACTTGATCATCAGGACATTCGTGATGACCGGGTCATGAGTTATTTCAGTCTGAGTCCGGATCAGCCAGAGCTGGTACTGAACTTTACCCTGAATGCGACTTACGCCGGCAGATACTATCTGCCTGGGTGGCATACAGAAGCGATGTATAACCATGACATTTACAGCAGGTTGAATGGACAGTGGGTCAGGGTTCAGCCCAACTGACTTCCGGTCAGCAACCAGCACCCGGGCTGACCCACCGCTGGCGCTGGTTACTGACCGGCATTCTGCTCAGCGGTCTGCTGGGTGGCGCCTGGCTGCACACGCCCGTTGACCCTGAGTTACTGCGTCAGCCCTACAGCCGCGTGCTGTACGATCGCGACGGTGAGCTCCTGAGCGCGCGTATTGCCAGCGATGAACAATGGCGCTTCCCGCCGTCTGACCAATTGCCAGACAAGTATGTTAAGGCGTTGCTTCTGTTTGAGGACCAGCGGTTTTTTCAACACCCCGGGGTAGATCCTCTGGCCGTCGCTGCCGCGCTCTGGCGCAATGCGCAGGCTGGTCGCGTTGTTTCCGGGGGCAGCACCATCACCATGCAGTTAGCTCGCCTGCTGTACGGTAATCCTCCGCGTACCTACTGGTGGAAGTTTCGTGAAGCGCTGTTAGCGTTGCGGCTTGAAGCACAGTTCAGTAAGGCTGAGATACTGCAGCGCTATGCCGCCCTGGCACCTTTTGGTGGCAACCTGGTGGGACTCGAGGTGGCTGGCTGGCGCTATTATGGCCGTTCCCCGACTCAACTGACCTGGGCGGAAGCAGCCCTGCTTGCCATCCTGCCAAATCAGCCTTCGGCCCTGCATCCCGGCAAAAACCATGAAGATCTGAAAGATAAGCGTGACCGGCTGTTACAACGACTTCAGCACGCCGGTTATTTAGATGCTTTAACACTACAACTCTCGATGCTTGAACCCTTGCCTGATGGGCGGGTGCCATTACCTGATCTGGCACCACATCTGCTTAACCGCCTGATCAGCGAAGCACCGGGCCTTTACCGCTATACATCGACACTGTCAGCCAGGCTGCAACGAAGGGCACAACAGGTTGCCATCAATCACAGCGAAAGACTGGCCAGAGATAATGTGAACAACATCGCGCTGTTAATTATCGACAATCAGTCTGCCAGCACACTGGCTTACGTTGGCAATGAAACCTGGCAGGACAATCCGCTCTACGGCCCGGCCGTTGATATTGTTCGACAGCCACGGTCCTCCGGCAGCCTGTTCAAACCGCTCTTGTACAGCGTTCTGCTGGAAGCGGGTGAGCTGTTGCCAGCATCACTGGTTCTCGATGTGCCCTCATGGTTCGGTGGTTATCACCCGCAGAACTATGACCGGCACTATCGCGGAGCTGTCAGCGCCGAAGAATCACTGCTCGCATCGCTCAATGTGCCGGCGGTACGGCTCCTGCAGTCCTACGGCGTGGGAGCCTTTCAGCAAAAGTTGCAGGGTTTTGGTTTAACAAACCTTTTCCGTCAGCCCGAGGACTATGGCCTGACGCTGATTCTGGGCGGCGCTGAAACCACACTGTGGGATATCACCGGTGCTTATGCGAGGCTGGCGGCAGTGGCCGCTGGCTATGCAGACAAACCTGCAAGACTGCTGACCACGCCGCTGGAAGGACGTAAAAAACCCTCTGCGATTCCCGTCAGCCAGGGCGCTGCCTGGATGACTCTGACGTCACTTCGGAACCGGCCAGACAGCCAGTTGTTCAGTAGTCAGCAGGCCCGGACCATTGCCTGGAAGTCAGGCACCAGTTATGGCTGGCATGATGGCTGGGCCATCGGGACCGATGGACGTCATACTATTGGCGTGTGGACCGGCAACGCCAGCGGCGAAGAATCCCGGCATCTGTCTGGTACCACCAGCGCGGCCCCGGTGATGAAAGATCTGTTTGCTGCCTTACCCCTGCATGCCTGGATAGCTACGCCGACTCATGCCCTGCGTCAGGTCACGGTTTGCAAGGCCGATGGTTACCTGCCTGCGGGTAATTGTGAAATCACCACTGTTACGGCACCCGCCAACAGTCACTTCAGCAAAACGTCGCCCTACCATCAGCGCATTTTTACTGACATTGCCAGCGGTCAGCGGGTCAACAGTCAATGTGAGCAGCCTTCGCGAATGAATTCTGCAAGCCTGTTCCGCTTGCCGCCGGTCGCCGACTATTACTACCGCCAGCACCAGAGTGTGCAGGCACCTGTACCGCCATGGCGCCACGACTGTCAGCCTGAAGCTGTGCAATCACGGAACCAGAACGGGGGACGCCAGCTGGCGGATATCCCGCTGTTTGAACTGGAGTATCCGACCGAAGGCACCAGTGTGATAATTCCGGCAGAAACCGGCGGCTTGCCAGGCCGGGTCGTATTCCGCGCCCACCACCAGCTACCGGGTATGCGCTTATTCTGGCATCTGGATGACGTTTTTATCGGCGAGACACGCCACATTCACGAACAGGCGGTTTTTTCTAATTTCTGGCAGCACCGGCTTGTTCTGACCGATACCGAAGGACAGGTGATTGAACGACGGTTCACCGTTCTCTCACCGGATGGTGACAGCACCGGGCAGGCGAATCTCGCCACATTTCCCTGAACAGACTCGGCACAGGATGTTCGTTCCCCGTCAGGCGTGGCGTGAATACCCCTGTTAATACCCCTGTTACTAAAACCCCTGTTATTAAGTGGTCTCTTAGTACTAGAATCGAAGGTCCTAACGCTACCACCACGAGGTCACCTATGAGCGAGGCCAAAAAACAAGACTATAACGATGTTCCTGATCCTTATTCTCTGAGTCTGGATCAGATCAATCCGCACCAGGGTCGCTTGTTCCAGACCAACACCCACTGGGGG
>JAGRIO010000209.1 GCA_020443225.1 Pseudomonadales bacterium | reverse complement strand
CGGCGCCGCGCTGGCAGTAGCCGCAACCGGAGCAGGGCTTCTTTTTTCTGGCTCCGGTTTCCTGGCAACTGGTTCTTGGGGTTCAGAATCTGCTGTCACTGAATCAACAGGTTGCACACCTTTTTCAACGCTGGCAGCAACCGCGGCGGTTGATGTTTTCTTGGCTGAGCTCAGCTCATCCAGCAGCGCCTCAAACTCCTCGTCAGTTATTTCATCGCTGTTGCCCGCATTATTGATCGCCGCTGGCCCGGGATCGCTGGCAGATTGTGCCGCAGGTTCTGTTGCATTCTCTGGTTCTCCGGCGCCTTGCAGAGAATCCAGCAATTTCTCAAATTCTTCATCGGTAATGGTATCGCCGTCTGCGGCCGCAGCAGGGACTTCCGGTTCAGGTTCGGGTTCGGGTTCGGGTTCGGGTGCTGGTTCGGAGATTGCCACCGGTCCGCCTTCCGCCATGCTTGCAAGGGCGCTGAGCAGATCCGGCGATGCCGGCGTCAGTTCCTCACCGGAACGAATCTGATCAAACATGATATTGACGTGATCCGTCGTGCGCAGCACTGCATCCATCATCTCAGGAGTCAGAACCGTTTCACCCTTGCGCAGGGTATCAAAAACATTCTCTGCCACATGGCAGAGGTCTACCATCGCTTCAAACTGCAGGAACCCTGCTCCGCCCTTGACTGTATGGAATCCGCGGAATACCGCGTTTAACAGATCAGTGTCTTCTGGCGAACGCTCAAGATCAACCAGTTGTTCTGACAGCTGCTCAAGGATCTCGCCGGCCTCAACCAGAAAGTCCTGCAGAATTTCGTCATCGTCGCTCATGTACTTCCCTGCCCTTGACTAAAACCCGAGACTGGATAACAGATCGTCTACCTCGTCCTGGCTTTTCAACGTGTTTTCTGAATCAGGAAGAGGTCCTTCGGCCCTGGTGCTACGCTGTTCTTCCTTCTTTGCATCTATGGTTTCAATTATCTCGTGCTTCAGTCCATGTTCACTGTGCATGCTCCCCGCCATCGCCAGCAGATGAACAAGGTTGTGTTCGGTACGCTTCAGCATATCCATGATTTTCGAGATTATCTGACCGCTGAGGTCCTGATACCCCTGTGCCAGTACTATCTCATGACAGTGTTCATATAACCGGTTACTTTCTGTCACTGAATATCCGAGAAACTCTGACATCCGTTCATACAACCTTCTGAATTCTTCGCCGCTCAGCTCGCGCTTACCGAGTTTTTCCCAGTCAGATTGCAACCTGGTTGCTTCTGTATTCAGGGCTGTGGCTATTGGCATGGCTTCTTCAGCCAGATCCATCGTGCGGTTGGCAGCACTGGCAGTGAGATCTATGACATATCTGAGCCGCGCCTGAACATCGCGTTCTGACTGTCCCAACTGCTCATTATTCAATTCCATGTGGATGATGGCATCGTGCAGGCCACGTGTGATCTTCCCGATCTGCTGATACAGACTGTCATTTCTGGCATCGTTGAAGTTCAACAGTTTCTCGACAGCGTCTTCGACATCACCATTTGCCAGATTAGCCAGAACCTGCTCCGCCTGTGCGCGAAGCTGCGTGTCGTTTGCGTGGCTTTCTGATTCCATGGTTCTCTCTTTTGTGATTGTCCGGTAATGGTCAGCCAGCGTTGCACTTCATCCTGCGTTGGCTTCGATCCGCTCGAAGATCTTTTCGATTTTTTCTTTCAGCGCGGCTGCCGTAAATGGTTTCACGACGTATCCGTTCACACCGGCCTGAGCCGCTTCAACAATCTGATCGCGCTTGGCTTCAGCTGTGACCATCAGCACCGGCAGCTTCCTGAGCTTTTCGTCGGCCCGGACTGCCTTCAGCAAATCTATGCCCGTCATGCCGGGCATATTCCAGTCCGTTACCAGGAAATCAAACCCGCCAGACTGCAGCAGGGGCAGGGCAGTTTTTCCATCGTCTGCTTCCTGAGTATTGGTGTAACCCAGATCCCGAAGTAAGTTTTTGATAATCCTCCTCATCGTGGAGAAGTCATCCACAATCAGGATTTTCATTTGCTTGTCCAAGGAAACCTCCGTCCTTCAACCTGAGCAGTATTTGCCAGAGTCTTGATTAGTCACATTCCACTAATAACTAGTGTAGATGCGTATCCGAGTTCATCCAGTTTTTGCCTGATTCTTTGTGGTGCAAAAGCAGCTGGGCTGTCAGTCTTTACTGGTCCAGTCAGACAGTCTTGAACGTAACCGAAGTGCCGCCTGAGTGTGTATCTGACTGACCCTTGATTCGCTCACACCCAGCACCTCGCCAATTTCTTTCAGGTTCAGCTCGTCGTCGTAGTAAAGCGACAGCACCAGTTGCTCACGCTCTGGCAACGTCGAAATCGCGCGCGCCAGTTCCTGCTGGAAATGCTTTTTCTGGATCTGATCAAGAGGGTCAGGAGTATTGGGGTCGTAGGCAGCACTGTCAGGGGAAGGCAGATCTTCGAAGCTGAACAGTTTACTGCCGGTGGCGTCCTTCAGAATGTCATAATAGGCCGTCAGCGTAACGCCCATCTCTTCTGCAATTTCCCGGTCACTGGCATCCCTGCCCAGCTTAATTTCAACTTCTCTCATCGCTTTCGCCACGCTCCTGACATTCCTGTGCACCGACCTGGGCACCCAGTCTCCCCGCCTGATTTCATCCAGCATCGAACCTCTGATGCGGATACCGGCATAGGTTTCAAAGCTTGCGCCCTTGCTGGCATCGTATTTTGCAGCGGCTTCCAGCAAGCCGATCATTCCGGACTGAATAAGATCGTCAGTCTGCACCGACTCGGGCATTCTCGACACCATGTGATGAGCGATTCGCTTTACCAGCGGTGCATACTCAACAACCAGTTCATCGGCCGATGGCATCTGGAACTCTGTATACACATCAACACCATGTGCCATGATCACATCAAATCACTCTGTGCCTGAAAAATACGCCTGCGGACGCACTCAGCGCGCGCCCTGAGCAACGAGCTGCTCGACAAAAAATTCAAGATGGCCCCGCGGGCCATAGGAAACCGGCCAGCTGTCAGCATTTCTGGCCAGCTCCCGGTAAGCCATGGAAGCTTTGCAGGAAGGATAGGCTTCGTAGACAGCTTTCTGTCTCTGGACTGCTTTTCTGACATTTTCGTCATAGGGAATGTTTCCAACGTGTTCTATGGTGACGTCCAGGAAACGGTCGGTCACCCCGACCAGTTTGCGATACAGCAACTGTCCCTGCTGGCGGGTACGGGTCATGTTGGAGACGAGTTTAAAGCGATCGATATCATGCTCACGGTTGAGCAGTTTCAGCAGTGCATAGGCATCCGTAATCGAGGTGGGTTCATCGCAGACAACCAGCACAACTTCCTGCGCTGCACGCACAAAGCTGGTGACCGCATGGGAAATACCCGCTGCTGTATCAACGATGAGCACGTCCATCTGCTCAGCGATCTCACTGAATGCCTGGATAACCCCGGCATGTTCCATGGGACCCAGGTTCACCATGTTCTGAGTACCGCTGGAAGCAGGAACCACGCGAATTCCCATGGGGCCGGGCACCAGAATGTCCCTGATAGAAGCCCTGCCGGCAATGACATCTTCCAGAGTGCTGCGGGCCTTGAGGCCGAGCAATACGTCAATGTTAGCCAGTCCGAGGTCAGCATCCAGCAGCGTCACTCTTCTGCCCAGGTCTGCGAGGGCGAGACTCATATTCAATGAGACGTTGGATTTACCAACACCTCCCTTTCCACCTGTCACTGCTATCACCTGTACCGGATGACTTGCCATGCTTCCATTACCCTGTATCAAAATTCCGGTCATAACCCTGAAACCATTTCACGGCTACCCTTATTAGTTAAGTCGCTGTTGGTCAACTTCGCAAATTTCTCACGCAAAAGACCTACAGCCTGTCGAACCAGCGGAACAGCACGCGCCACCTCAAGATCCTCAGGCACGTGCGGGCCCGCTGTGGTATATGCGAGCGGCAGACCAGAACTGGCCAGCATGCTGATGGCAGGGCCGAGATTACAGCACTCATCAAGTCTGGTGAGCACCAGCTGGGTATCACGCCCGGCGCGGAAGCTGGTCAGTGCCAGCTTCATCACATCCGCCTGAATATTGGCAGGCAAAACCAGACTGGTTTTAATATCAAACCGGCTGCCAGACAGCTGATCGAGCAGCGACGCCAGCGCCGGATCACGCATGCTCATACCGGGCATATCAATCACTACCAGTTGCCGGTGCGCCACCTTGGCCAGCGCCTGCTCCAGCGACAATGAAGCGCTGACCGGCAGAAAGGGTACATCGAGAATATCGGCAATGCGGTTCAGCTGATCCAGTGCTCCGGCGCGGATCCTGTCACAACCAATAATGGCCACTGACTGTGGGCCAAACTGAATCACATGGCGGGTAACAATCTTGGTGAGCGTGGTGGTTTTACCACTGCCGGAGGGACCTACAAATGCCCTGATACCAGTGGCAGGCTCACCTTCAGGCACGATATGCAGCATACCGGCCAGGCGCTGAATCAGCTCATCAATACGGTGGCAGTCCCGTACCTGCGCGGCTATACCTGGTCCCAGCTGTAAGTCTTCCACCAGTTCGCGCAAGCCACTGAGACTAACGTCGTCAGAGGGCTGTCCCTGACGCAGGCTGTTCAGGATCTCATCAAAACCACCGATGCCAGAGGCTCTGGCCGTTGTAGCTGGACTGGACACGGCCTCGCCGGGGTCAGCTTTACCGCTGACTGACTGGGGCGAAGGTGTATCACCCAGGGCTCCCAGCATACGGATACGGGCCTGACGGAACTCCTCCTTCACTGAGTCATCAATCACTGCAGAGCGTGAAGTTTGCGGCGTCGCCTGACCAGACTGTGGGGGGGAATCTGCCATAGCAGAATTACCTGACCCATTCAGCGGGGCAGCGGATTCAACGGGATCACTGATTATGTCATCATCGACTTCGACGAACAGCTCTACCCGGCCGTTACGTTTCAGGGTTTTAATAATCAGGGCGTCGGGCCCTGCGGTGTCCCTGACCAGCCGCAAGCCTTCGTTCATGTTCCGGGCCTGAAATTTCTGAATACCCATGTTTCAAGTTCCTTATGACTGACCTACTGAGGCAACAATGGTGATTTGCTTGTCTTCAGGAATTTCCTGATAAGAAAGCACCGCCAGGGTGGGTAACCCGCTGCGGATAAAACGGTACAGGGGCGCCCTGATTTGCGGTGAAACCAGCAGAATAGCCGCCCCGCCCATAGTCTCCTGCCGCTGAACCGCTTCAGTCAGAGAAGTCTGCAGCTTCTCGATCATCGATGGTTCAAGAATCATTTCCTCTGAGTCGGGACCATTGATCTGCCGGGCCTGCTGAACTGCCTTGTGAATAATCTGCTCCAGCGCCGGGTCCAGGGTGATTACCGGGACTTCTGCACCGGAAGCCACCAGGTTAGCCACTATCACTCTTGACAGAGCAATACGCGCAGCCGCAAGCAACGCTTCGGTCTCTTTACTCTTGCTGGCCACCAACGCCTCTGCAATGGTGCGCATATCACGAACAGGAACGCCTTCGCGCAGCAGCTTCTGTAATACCTTTAATAACCCGCCCAGCGTAACTGCATTTGGCACCAGCTCTTCTGCCAGTTTGGGATTGCTGTCAGCCAGCAGATTAAGCATTTGCTGAACTTCTTCATGACCGATCAGGGTCGCTGCATTGGTACTCATTACCTGATTCAGATGAGTCGCGATGACCGTACCCGGGTCAACTACCGTATACCCCAGCGTCTGCGCCTGATCTCTCAACCCTGGCTCAATCCAGATGGCCTCCAGGCCAAAGGCAGGGTCCCTGGTTTCAATGCCTTCGAGCGGACCAAAGACCTGGCCAGGGTTAATTGCCAGTTCACGATCCTGATGCACCACACCTTCACCACCGGGGACGCCCATCAGGGTGATGCGGTAACCATTGGGCAACAATTCCAGATTGTCCCGGATATGCACGGCGGGCATCAGAAAGCCCAATTCCTGCGACAGCTTTTTCCGGACACCCTTGATGCGCCCCAGAAGCTCACCACCCTGCGACTTGTCTACCAGTGGAATAAGGCGATAACCCACTTCCAGACCAACCATATCGACCGGTGCAACGTCATTCCAGCCCAGTTCCTTAGGTTCCGCTTCCTGCCCCACCGGGACTTCCGTCTGACCAGCTTCTGTGACGCCTTCAACTTCATTGTTACGCAAATGGGCGATGATATAAGCGGCCACACCCGCGAAGAATGCCAGCCCGAGGAAGACCAGATGTGGCATACCGGGGATGATGCCCATAATGAAAAGTACCAGCGCAGAAACTGCCAGCGCCTTGGGGTCGTCAAACATCTGGCGCAGCACCTGCGAACCCATATCCTGCAACTCGTTGGCCCGGGTTACCATGATGGCCGCGGCGGTAGACAGAAGCAGCGAGGGAATCTGCGCAACCAGACCATCACCAATCGTCAGCAGGGAATATTTCTCTACCGCTTCCGCGAAGGGGAGCTGATGCTGAGCCATACCAATGGCCAGACCACCGATAATATTGACCGCGAGAATCAGAATGCCGGCAACGGCATCACCACGAACGAATTTGCTGGCACCATCCATGGCACCATAGAAATCAGCTTCAGCGGAAACATCATTACGACGTTGCTGAGCTTCCTGCTGATCGATCATGCCGGCGTTCAGGTCGGCATCAATGGCCATCTGTTTACCGGGCATGGCATCCAGGGTAAAGCGGGCACTGACCTCAGATATACGCCCCGCACCTTTCGTCACCACCACGAAATTAATAATGACGAGAATCAGAAATACCACCAGACCAACTACATAGTTACCTCCGACAACCACCTCGCCAAAGGCCTGAATCACCTTCCCGGCGGCGTCACCACCATTGTGACCATCAAGCAGCACCACCCGGGTAGATGCGACATTCATCGACAAACGCAGGAGCGTTGACACCAGCAGGATGGTAGGAAAAAGC
>JAGRIO010000020.1 GCA_020443225.1 Pseudomonadales bacterium | reverse complement strand
AACTTCAAGGTCACGCACATCGATGACCAGGAATCACTCGTGGATGAGTCAGGCAGGACTTCCCCGGAACAGGAACTCAGCCAGGTACAGAGCAACAGAGACATTGTCAATCTGTTGGCCGGGCTGTCTGCCGAGCAGCGCCAGGTCGTCGAGCTGAAGTTCTTCCAGCACTTCACCTTTGACGAAATTGGCAGCCAGCTGGGTATTTCTGTCAACACCGCCAAAACCAGACTTTATGCAGCCCTTGGCAAGATGCGCCAACGGGATGATCAGAACGCACTGTGTGCAGGAGACCTTTCATGAGCGAATTCAGCTGCGAGGCGTGCCAGAATTATCTGTTCGACCTCGTCGATAATGAACTGAAACCGCTGGAGAAGCAGCGGGTTCAGCAACACATAGATCATTGTGAAGACTGCCAGGCGCAATTATCGGCAATCTGGGAAATGCAGGCGGTCGCCAGTCGCTGGCAGGACAAGGCAGTTCCCCACTGGCAACGCCGTGAGACGTTCTTCGAAAGTCGTTGGGCGCCCCGCCTGCAGTGGGCCAGCAGCTTTGCCTCAGTATTCGTGCTGGTGCTGGTACTCGGACAGGTAAAGGTTGATTTCCATGATGGCCTGAGTATTCGTTTTGGCGGCGACTTTATTGACCAGCAGACTCTGGAACAGCGCCTGACCGCATTTGAAGACGATCAGCAGCAACAGCTGCAATCAGGTCTGCAGAAGGTCAGTGAACAGCAACTGGCATCTGATCAGCTGCTGCTACGAACGCTGCTGGATACCAGTCGTAAGGAACGCGGTGAAGATCTCCGGCAGGTGGTCAATCTGATCGACGAATATCAGGATCAACGCACAGAACAAACCAATGAAAGTCTGCGCTATCTCATCGCCAGTCAGGTTGAGGATAAGCGCAATATCGAACAACTCACACGCGCGATACTTCGCAGCAATGTGGAGGGAAGTAACCTATGAAACGACATTTAATCACCGCCCTTACCGGCAGCTTGCTGTTTGCGACTGCCGCAACAGCAGCCGACAAAGACTTCAGCCGCGTGATCCGCGATATTGAAGTCATGTCGGAAGTACTCAAGGGGGCCTTCAAGGCTGAGTCAGACTGCGATTATTGCCGGGTGAATATTGAAACCCGCTATCTCGCCAGTCAGGGCGCAGTCTTTACCATCACCGCACCCCGCGGTTTTGCCTTCCGCTTTAACACCTCTGAGTTTGAAGTGCCGTCACCGGAAGAGCTGCATATTGTGCGCGAATTTGAACGGGTTGAAGAGCTGAACGAGATTCCGGAACTGGTGGGCGACGCTCTGCGCAATATCAACATTTCGGTGGATGGTCTGGAAGATATGCTGGTAACTGTCACCAGCGATGCCTACAGCTGGACTGATGATGACCACTCTGACCGGGACATCAGAGAGTCATTGCGTGATCTTCGCCGTGAACAGCGGGAGGTGGAGCGCGAGATGCGTGAAATGGAGCTGGAATTGATTCATGTAGAGGATGACGCCCAGCGCCGGGACATCAACAATTCAATCAAAGACCTGCAGAAAAAACTTACCGAGCGTGAAGCTAAGGTCGCTCAGTTAAAAGCGCAGATTGATGAGAAGCGCGAAGCCCGCGAGCAACAGCGTCAGGCAGCGCAGGCAAAGCTGGCAGAAGCAGAAGCTGAGCGCATCAAGCAGATGCAGGCTGTTGCTATCCGGTCCTTTTGTGATTACGGAGCAACATTACGAAACCTGCCAGATGATGAATACGTGTCCCTGGTGTTTGACCGTGCTGGAAAAGAACAGGATGCCCGGGTTTATGTGATGCCACGTGACGCGATTGCCGATTGCCGCTCTCCGGAAGATCTGCTGAAAAAAGCCATCACCTATCCACTCTGATTACCGCTTACTCTGCGCTGCAGAAGCCAGGACCCTGGCTTCTCTGTCAGTCAGCGGCTAACGCAGCTGGCCAGAGTTGCTACTTCAGTCTGCCCCGGTTCGTGTTATAAGACGTACTTTGTCTGAGTACAGTTACACGAACACGGGTCATTCTGATGCAACATCAAGCTCATCATCCACACTGGGAAAATCCTGAAGTTTCTGGCTTTGGCAGACTGCCAGCACACGCCACACTAAAGCGCAGCGACGATTGCTATACCTCGCTCAATGGCGAATGGTCATTCCTGCGTGTCGCGCATCCTGATGCAGCACCGCCAGGCTGGGAGACACCCGGGTTCACTGCTAACGATTTCAGCGTAGTCGTGCTGCCCTCTTTGTGGACCATGGATGAAGACACGCCTGACCGTCCGGTCTATACCAATGTGCTGATGCCGTTTCGTCATGAGCCGCCGACAGTGCCTGCAGAGAATCCCACCGGCTTATATCGCCGGCATTTTACCTTGCGACGAAATCAGCTGGGAAAGCGCCAGGTGCTGATCCTTGGTGGCATCGAGAATTGCTACTACGTCTATATCAATGGCCAGCAGGCGGGCTTTTCCAAGGACGCCAGACTGACCTCTGAATTCGACATCACACCATGGCTGCACCCCGGCGAAAACCTGATCTGCCTGAAGGTGATGCGCTGGAGCGACAGCAGTTATATCGAGGATCAGGATCAGTGGTGGCACGCCGGCATTCATCGTGATATCGGTATCTGTTCAACCCAGCCGGTCTACATCGAAGACGTGTTCGCGAAGCCTGTCCTGAACTGGGAGAAGAATACCGGTTCGCTGAGCCTGGATATCCGTATCGGCGGGCGTGACCGCAGTGCCGAAGGTTGTTATGCCGTGGTTGACCTGAAACAGGCATCAAACAGCAAAAGCTTTACGACGGCGAAAGTAGAGAGACACAGTTTCAACCCTGTCACCGGCAAAGGACCATTGATCTGCTGGCAAGCCAGACTGGGTAAGGTCAAGCCCTGGTCGGCTGAAACACCTGCGCTCTACGATCTGACAATCACGCTTCGTGACCAGCAGGACAAGGAGATTGATCAGGTCAGCCTGAGGATTGGCTTTCGCGACATCCGGGTAGAAAACCGCGAGCTGCTCATCAACGGCAAGGCTGTTCTTATCCGCGGCGTTAACCGGCATGACCATTCCGATAAAACCGGCAAGGTCATAGACGAATCTCTGTGGCGCCTGGATATCGAAACAATGAAACGCCACAACATCAATGCGGTGCGTTGCAGTCACTACCCGAACGATCCGCGCTTTTATGAGTTATGTGATGAATACGGGCTCTATGTTGTGGATGAAGCCAATGTGGAAGCGCATCACCACTATGCCCGTCTGGGCATTGAGCCAGCCTGGGCTTCCGCGATGCTGACCCGCGCTATCCGCATGGTCGAACGTGACAAGAACCATCCCAGCATTATCTCCTGGAGCCTCGGTAATGAAACAGGCTACGGACCAGCACAGGCCGCTATGGCAGCCTGGATCAGAAGTTATGACAACAGCCGGCTAATTCACAGCGAACCCGCCATCTGCGAGCAGGCAGTACGGGACATGTGGAATGAAAACCACGAAGGCACAGATATCGTCTGCCCTATGTACCCTTCAGTGGATGCCATCATCGATTTCGCCGTCAACAGTGATGATCCGCGGCCACTGATTATGTGTGAGTACGCCCATGCGATGGGAAACTCCTGCGGCAACCTGCAGGAATACTGGGATGCCATCATGAACCACCACGGTTTACAGGGTGGATTCATCTGGGAGTGGGTGGACCATGGCCTGCAGCAAACCGCCAATGGTATTCCTTACTGGGCCTATGGCGGTGACTTCGGGGAAGAGCGCCATGACCTGAACTTTGTTTGTGACGGACTATGCTGGCCTGACCGCACACCGCACTCGTCATTGCTTGAATACAAACACATATTGCGGCCGGTTGATATTGTTGGCGCTGGCAGGAACAAGTTCCGGTTAACCAACCGGCAGGATTTCCTGGATACTGAACACCTCGTCACTGACTGGGAACTGCTGCTGAACGGCACCACCATCAAAACCGGTCAGCTGAAGAAACTGCGGATTGCCGCTGGCAAGTCAGCGACCTTTGAACTGACCTTTGAAAGACCCCGGTTAAAAGCTGGCGATGAGTTGTCTGTCGTCTTCACGACCTGCCTGAAGTCTGACTGCAGCTGGGCACCGGCAGGGCATGTCGTCGCTGAGAATCAGGTGCAGCTGGCGAGACGCAAGCCAGCCAGCCCACGAACGTCAATGTTTGAAGTTAGCGGCAACAAGAAACGACTGACACTGCAATATGGCGAACAGCAGTGGCAATTCAACCAGGGCGTACCCGGCCATTGGTTCAGCGATCATGAACTGATCGCCGAACAGGGGCCCGTTCCCCACATCTGGCGTGCACCCATTGATAACGATGGCATTAAGGGCTGGACCGGCCAGGACAATAAAGCCCTGGGACGCTGGCAACGATGGGGTCTGGCAGAGGCAACCCATACCAGTCGCCTGATCACGCCGGTTACCCGCGCGGGTACCGGCACTCCCAGTCTGGCAGCACTTGAGACGCTGTCCAGAGTAACCACGGCGGCCGGCACAATCACCATGGAAACACTCTACCAGCCGGTGAACCAGGGTCTGCTGGTGCGCCATCTGTTCAGGGTGCCGGCGCGGCTCAACGACCTGCCCCGGATTGGGGTGCGCTGGCAACTGCCAGACTGCTGGCAGCAACTCAGCTGGTTTGGTCGCGGTCCCTCTGAACACTATGCTGACCGGCGCAGCTCTGGCACCGTCAGGGTCCATGAGAGTACGGTCGCCGATGAATATGTACCCTATATCCTGCCCCAGGCCCATGGTAACCACACGGACATCCGCTGGCTGGCGTTGCAGGATGGCGCGGGCAGGATGCTGCGGATTGATGCGCTGACGCCGATGCAGGCCAGTGTCAGTCACTATGCAGATGAAGGCCTGACGGCTGCATTTCACACCTATGAAATTTCGCCGGAGGGCCGGGTGTGGCTTTGTCTGGATGCTGCACAGCGGGGTGTCGGGGGCGCCAGCTGTGGACCCGATACATTACCTGCCTATCTTGTTACTGCCGGAGATTACGAGCTGAGTTACACCATAACCTGTCTGCAGCCAGATGATTAAACCCCATTTTCGACCGGGCTTATTGATCCCGCGCAATGTTTCGACGCTGTTTACGGTGCTAAATGGTCGGTCATAGAATATTTACTAAAGTTGATACACAGAGGTCAGTATGAGCGAAGCCCCTACCTATGAATTTCATGACGAAGACGTCATTGAACCCCATATTTATGCCAGACATGGTCATCCCCATCATGCCTTCGACTGGCTGCGTAAGCATGATCCACTGAAGATGGTGCAGCCAGAAGGCTACAGGCCATTCCGGGTGGTCACGCGCCACGCGGATATTATCGAAATCGAAAAGCGGCCTGATCTGTTTGCCAGCGAACCCCGGCCTATTCTGATGCGCGAAGCCGCAACTCCCGAGATGCGCGAAGAGGTCCTGGCAGAGATCTTTATGAAATTGCAGGATTCACCGCGCATTCTGGAAGTACTGGCAACTGCCGGTGAAGGCGGTCTGATTCGTTCACTGGTGCAGATGGATCCACCGGATCATCCTAAGTATCGTGCCATGGTCCAGCCCTGGTTTAAGCCAACCAATATCAAGGCGCTGGAAGACCGCATGGAAGAAGTGGTTAAGGTGATTCTGGACAGGATGATGGGTGACGGTTCAGAGCAGACGACCGATTTCGTTCAGGATGTTGCGGTCTGGCCGCCGCTGAAACTGATCGCAGAGTTACTCGGTGTTGATGAGGAAGACGAGTGGCGCATCCTCAAGCTGACTAACGAGATATTTGCCGGTGACGATCCGGAAATGAAACGGATGAGTGAGGACCCGCTGTCGATCTTCGATACCATCAAGGACCTGTACAACTTCTTCAGTGATCTTACCGACGAGCGCCGCGCCAATCCCACTGAAGACCTCGCATCGTATATCGCCAATGGCAGGATAGATGGTGAATATCTGCCCTATAAGGAGCTGATCTCTTACTACACCATCGTCGCGACCGCCGGCCATGACACCACGCGGAACGCCATTTCCGGTGGTTTGCATGCCCTGCTGACCCACCCTGATCAGCTGGCCTATCTGAAAGCCAATGCGGACGATGAGGATGCGATAAAACTGGCCGTAGAAGAAATGATTCGCTGGTCAACGCCGGTGGCACAGTTCTCACGTACGGCTATGGAAGACTGTGAAGTTGGCGGTGTGCAGATTGCCAAAGGTGACACCCTGTGTCTGTTCTATGCCTCGGCCAACTTTGATGAAACGGTGTTTGACGAACCCCATAAGTTTGATGTGACCCGCAAGCCCAACCGTCATCTGGCGTTTGGTACCGGCCCTCATCAGTGCCTCGGGTTGATTCTGGCCCGTATGGAAATGCGCATCTTCTTCAAGCAACTGATTCCACGCATTGTTTCGATGGAAATTACCGCGGAACCAGAACGCCTGCAGGCCAGTTTTGTGCATGGCCTGAAGCACCTGCAACTGAAGTACCGGCTGGCCCCGGCAGCCTGACAGCTGATCATTGCACTCAACGACAAAACCCGGCTTTAGCCGGGTTTTTTATCGTGACAGCGGATGAGTCAGCCGTTCACCTGACATTAAAACAGCCCTACGCGATATGAATCAGCCGCAGAAAGGACTTAAGCGCTGCATTAAACAGTTCTGGCTGATCGATGTTGGAAGCATGACCCGCAGCAGGAATCACAACTCTGGTGGCATGGGGTATTTTCCCCGCCATATAGTCAGTCGGAATCAGAAAAGGCTGATCTTCTTCACCCACCAGTACCAGTACCGGCATCTCAATGTCTGGCAGCGAACGAATAATACGGTCGTCGGTCTGCGCCAGCATACCCCTGGCAGCATGGGCCAGACCCTGAGCTGACCGGTGCTGCGCGACCCGGACTTCGGCACTGGCACCCAGCGCATCAAGCCCCCGGGTTTCAAGATCAACGGCCCGCGCTTCCGCCGTCGCATTCCAGCCTTCACGGGCCTCTGCACTTTTGTAACCCGGCCCGGTATCGAACAGCGTCAGCGCCTGGCAACGATCTCTGTGGGCATAGTGGAAAGCCATGGTCATATAACCACCCAACGACAGGCCACCAACAATCGCCCGCTCAACGCCACAGGTATCCAGCAGCGCAGTCATATCACTGACTGTCAGTGCTTCTGAGTACTGTGAAGGGTCTTCGGGAGAATCAGACTGTCCATGACCGCGCATATCCCAGACGATCACATTGGCAATGTCTGCCAGTGATTCCAGTTGTCCCTGCCACATTTGCGAAGTAGCGCTGTAGCCGTGACTGAGCAGAATTGTTGGTAACTCTGCACGCTGAAAATGGTGCTCATAATAAATCTCGGCACCCTGATTGATGATTGTCGCCATGGAACCACTCCTGATGAAGGGAATCGGATTGTTACGTTAGAACAAGACTTGCCTCTGTTTCAAGCGACAGCGGGCCAGGACCAATCCTGCGCAGCAGCCGGTGGCACGGGGAAATACAGCGGCTTTCGAACAGACTGGTCGTGCAAACCTTGAAAATAACCCGGCAGGATACGGTAAGATTCCATTCATCTCTCCCGGCAATAAACGGAGTCAGGCGTGTCAGAGAAAATTCAGGATCAATCCAGGACCACTGCAAAAGGACCGCTGGTGTGGGATGTACCAACCCGCTTGTTTCACTGGGCGCTGGTCATACTGATCACCATTTCCTTCTACACTGGTCTGACTGGTGGTTTTGACATCATGGATTACCACATGCTGAGTGGCTACGGGATTCTGAGCCTGATTATCTTTCGCCTGATCTGGGGCTTTACCGGCAACCGCCATGCACGCTTTACCGGTTTCGTTCGCGGACCCGCTGCGGTGATGGCATATCTGCGTGAGATTCGCACCCAGCGCCCGACCCCCGGGCACAATCCGCTGGGTGCCTTAAGTGTCATCGCCATTCTGCTGGCGATACTGGTACAGGCGGGAACCGGTTTATTTGCCTCGGATGATATTTTCACCGAAGGCCCTCTGGTGCACCTGATTGACGCCGGCACCAGTGGCTCGCTGACTGAAATCCATGAACTGATGATGTATATCACCGGCGGCCTGATCGGGCTGCATATTGCCGCGATACTCTGGTACCGGTTTGGCAAGCAGACGAACCTGGTAAAGCCCATGCTTACCGGTCGCTGGTTTGAGGTCTCAGATACAGAAGAGGCCGCGAACCCATGGCTTCGCGGCCTCTTTGTGATGTTGCTGTCAGCAGGTGGCGTTTATGCGCTGGTCACCTGGGTCTGAGGCTGGGTCTCAGCAGCCAGAATATCAGTGATATCAGCAGTGCCCGGATCGCTGCAGGCCTGTGCCGGGCAGAGACCGGACGTCAGCTCAGTCGTCTTCTTTGTAACTGTCGTGACAACCCTTGCAGGAACCACCCAGGCGCTTAACGGCGTCACCCAGTTTGGCCATCTCGCCAGCATTCACAACCCCGGCGAATTCATCAGAAGCCTGCAGAAACTCATCCAGCCTGGCCTGAAAATCTTCTGCATCTTCCCAGATTTCCGGTAAGGCTTCGGTTTTACCTTCGCCACTACCTTCAGGGAAAACATTTGGCACCAGTACCGAAACGTTCTTCATACCATTGGCATGGAATTTCAGATCTTCCATGTGAACCTTGCCACGCAGAATCGTGCCGATTGACTTCATATGTCCACCAACGACTTCCATCACTGCCTTACGATATGCAATTTCGGATGCCGCATCGGCCAGTAGCTGCTGTGAAAATACCAGCGCGAGCGCTAATACAATTACCTTCTTCATCTCTTCTCCATGTATTCCAGCGTGGGATGTCCGCAAAGCTTATTACAATCCGGGGAAATCACAAAACACTACCGCCGCAACTAAGTGGCAGGCTGTAAGTGGCAGAAGCTATCTGGCAGGGGCTCAATGGCAGAAGCGCCTCAGTCGTCCGGTGGCTGATCGAAATTGCGACCCAGCACCCTCAATACGGCCCGGTAGACCAGATGCAGGAAAAAAGCGATCAGGGTGACATCGAGAAAAACCGGCATAAACCAGGCAACTACCGTGTTGGCAATCATTTCCCAGTCAGTGCCCGCTTCCGAATGAAAGCGCCCGGACCTGTTTTCCAGCCATTGCCAGACGGTCACCACCAAGGTCACCACAACAGCCAGCGTTAGTCCGGTGACAAGCCCGAAGAGAACAGAATTTCTTTTCAGCAGCGGAGGCATAGGTATATCGGTTCATAAGCACACAGAGGAACACTAAGGAACCTGGTACTGCAGCGCAAGTCCCGGCCACAACCAGCGGATAAAAGCGTTGTGCCCGCTCCGCTTTCCCTGCTATCTATATCTGTCCACGTTCCTGGTTACGTCGCCTGGCCGCGAGTAAGCGACCCTGTCGTTTGACAATATGCTGCACCATCATCTCTTCATCTTCCGGATGCATACCATAAAAGTCACAGCGAATATTCCAGTCGTGTCCACGTTCATTCGAGGGTTCACAACCCACGACTTCAGCCAGAGTCTGCACTCTCAGATCAGTCGGCAGCAACGTAATATCCATGAACAGCTTCTGCCCCACCTCAATGCTGTCGTTGGTATCAAAGGCAAGACCACAGGCCGAGATACTGACCTTCTTGATAAAGGAACTCTTGTTTGAATTCAGTTCTTTATCAATCTGTGCCTCTTTCAGAATATTGAACTTGGTGTTCAGAAGATCAATGGCTTCGGCGAATTCCGGATTCTGAATACGCAACTTATCAATCAGCAGCTGCAAATGACGTTCAGTGACCTGCAAACGGTTCGGTGAATGATAATCGACCGTGTGAAGCTCTTCTTCCCTGGTTCTCGCTTCCGGTTCGGTCAGTAACTCATAGCGAATGCCAACGGTATCCTCAATCCGGAAGTATCTGCGTCGTTCGTCCTGATTCATATTTAGCCTGTATAGGTGCCTGTAATTTAGAAAATTTCTTCTTCCGACAATCTGAACTGAGTTTCAAATTCCGATTTGATTTCGTTGAACAGGGCCGGGTCGATTTTCCTGATGGTGTTAAGTTCTTCGTCTGCTTCTTCATCCAGCCCCTGAGAAATCACGATTTCAACCCGCCGGTTACGAGCACGGTGAGCGGGCGTATCGTTGGCAACCAGTGGCCGGGTTTCTGCATAGCCTTTTACCGAAAAGCGTTCCTGATGCAGATCGGCACCTTCAAATAATCCATGAGCGACCGACACCGCCCGGGCCGAAGACAGAGCCCAGTTAGAAGCAAATTCACGGGTTTTGATTGGCACACTGTCAGTGTGCCCTTCAATAGAGATCATGCCAGGCGTACCTGATACCACCTGACGAATAATAGCCAGGGTGGGCAGGAACTCTTCTGACAATGTCGCTGAACCAGACTTGAAGGAGCCTTTTTCCTTCACCCGAATGGTAATTTTGCGGCCCTCGGTTTCAACCTCCAGCAGCCCTTCTTTGATAGGCTCGCTGAGGGCGCTGGCGATGGTCAGGGCATCCTGCTCGGTCTCACCGATCAGTTCCTTGAGCTTGTTCATGATTACCAGCTTTACCGCATCGCCCCGCTCGCCGGCGTTGCTGTTGCCGGTATCGAGGCAGGCCACATCCAGACTGCTCTCCGTAAGCTCTGTGGTTTTCTGCCAGATTTCATTGATAGGGGTAGGGTCCGGCCGGCCCGGAGAGAACTCCTGCGCAATGATGCTGGTACCCTTGGGAATGTCACTTACGTTCAGGACATTCTGCACACCGAAAGCCTGCGCCATGGAACCCGCCAGGCGTTTGAACTTCAGTGCGTCCATTTCTGAAAACGACAACAACAGCACAAAGAAGCACATCAGCAATGACATCAGATCAGCAAAGGTCATTACCCAGGCTGCAATCTTCTGTTTACACGGGGGGCATTCTTCAACTTCGTCCACGTCTTACCTCCCTTCCTTAGCCTTCGTCGCCACTGGTGTCGCGCTTAGATTCCGGCAGATAGGTTTTCAGCATACTTTCTATCACCCGGGGATTCTGGCCACTTTGAATGGCCAGCAAGGCATCAATGATCAGGTTCTTAATGGTACTTTCTTCACTGCTGCGCAGACCCAGCTTGTCAGCCATGGGCAAGGCAAGCATGGTGGCCATCATGGCTCCGTATAGTGTGGTCAGCAGTGCGACCGCCATTGAGGGGCCAATGGTTTTCGGGTCATTCATGTTTGCCAGCATCGCCACCAGACCAATGAGGGTGCCGATCATGCCCATCGCCGGGGCAATATCACCGATGTTTTCAAAGAACTTGGCGCCCCACTCATGGCGGGCCTCACCCTGTTTAAGGTCCTTGGTCAGCAGGGTTCTGACCACATCAGGGTCATGTCCGTCGACCAGCAGCTGAATGCCACGGGCAAGAAAGTCATTGCTGACCTCTTTGCCTTCCAGCGACAGCAAGCCGCCTTTTCTGGCGATGTCTGCCAGTTCCACCACTTCCGCAATCAGCACTTCCGGCGGGTCCAGCTTGAAACTGAACACCTTTACGGCCACCTTACCGGCACCAAGAAACTGACTGAGCCCGAACTTGGACATCACCACAAATACCGAACCCACGACCACAATGAGGATCGATGGCACGTTCACAAACAGGGTTACGTCGCCGCCCATGACCATGGCGTAAACAACAATACCAAACGCCCCGATCAACCCGATGAGCGTAGCGAGATCCATACTGACTCCTGGAAATATTCCCTTACTCACTTGAGTTTAGCCGGGATTCTGCACCCTGCACGGTGAGCGGCATTCCTGATTGACGATCCTCACCGGCCTTTGTATTGTGACTGCCCCGATCTGCACCGGAACCGCCATGGCCACCAAGAAAAACTATCCATTTGAAGAGTCTCTAGCCCGCCTGGAAGGTCTGGTTTCACGCATGGAAGCCGGTGATCTCAGCCTTGAGGAATCCTTACAAACCTTTGAAGAGGGGATAAAGCTGACCCGTGAGTGTCAGCAGGCGCTGGCTGCCGCAGAGCAGAAAGTGGCGCTGCTGCTGGAAGAAAACGGACAAACCAAAGCGGTCCCCTTTGACGCTGATGAATGATCTCCTGACTCCCTGGCAGGCGCACCTAAGCACAGTAATGGAACAGCGCCTGGCCCTGCCGCAAGTGCCTGAAAGATTAAGAGAAGCCATGCACTATACCGTCTTCAACGGTGGTAAACGCATCCGGCCGATTCTGGTGTATCTCACGGCCGAAGCGCTCGGGAAGCCTGCCCATCATGTCGACAGCATTGCAGCGGCCATCGAAATGATGCATTGCTACTCGCTGGCCCATGATGACCTGCCAGCCATGGATGATGATGATTTGCGGCGGGGAAACCCGACGGTACATATTAAGTTCGACGAAGCCACAGCGATTCTCGCCGGTGATGCCCTGCAGACCCTCGCCTTCGAGCAACTGGTGCTCGATACTGGTTTCACAGCAGCGCAGAAGGTTACGCTGGTTACCCAGCTGGCTCAGGCCGCCGGTGCTGCCGGCATGGTGGCCGGGCAGATGATTGATATGGAAGGCGAATCCCGTGAGATTTCCGCTGCCGAACTGGAGAACATGCACCGGCGCAAGACTGGCGACCTGATCGCCGCTTGCCTGCGCATGAGCGCCTGTGCCTGCGCTGCCACAGACGAGCAGACTCAGGCACTGGAAGCATTTGGCTATGCACTGGGCCTGGCTTTTCAGGTCCAGGACGACATTCTTGATATCACTGGCGATCAGGCACGGATCGGCAAAACCGCGGGTTCTGATATCACCAACAACAAGACCACCTTTATCAGTGCCTACGGTCTGGAAGGTGCTACCAGACACCTGCAGGCGCTGTTCACCAGTGCCACCGAGGCTCTGACGCCACTGGGGCAAGGTGCTGCTGACCTGCGCCGGCTGGCGGAATTCATCGTCACACGGGATCACTAAACCTGCGACCGGGCGGCTTTTTGGTGTAGAATCCTCGCCCTTATGTTCAACGAAATACCCCTCGAGCGCCCTGCCACACCCCTGCTGGATAACATCAACTACCCGGCAGATATCCGTGCGCTCGAACCGGAACAACTGCCGCAGCTGGCACACGAGCTCCGGCATTTCCTGTTGTACACCGTTGGCCAGACCGGTGGCCACTTCGGCGCCGGCCTCGGGGTCATTGAGCTAACCATTGCCCTGCACTATGTGTTCGATACACCGAACGACCGGCTGGTCTGGGATGTGGGCCATCAGACCTATCCACATAAAATTCTGACCGGCCGCAGGGAACAGATGGGTGAGCTGCGTAAACGGGGTGGTCTTGCGCCCTTCCCTTCGCGGGATGAGAGTGAATTCGATGCCTTTGGCGTCGGTCATTCATCCACCTCGATCAGCGCTGCACTGGGTATGGCGATTGGTGCGCGAATGAATGGCACCGAACAACGCACCATCGCCGTCATCGGAGATGGTGCCATTACCGCTGGGCTGGCCTTTGAGGCCCTGAATCACGTCTCCGAAACCAATGCTGACCTGCTGGTCATTCTGAACGACAACGCTATGTCGATATCCAGGAATGTCGGCGGTCTGGCACGTTATTTCGCCCGTATTCTGAGTTCGCGGCTGTATCTTTCCATGCGTGCCGGCAGCAAAAAATTGCTGAGCAGAATTCCCCATGCGTGGGAGCTAGCCAAGCGCACCGAAGAGCACATGAAAGGTATGGTGGTTCCTGGCACCCTGTTCGATGAGTTGGGGCTGAACTATATGGGCCCCATTGATGGCCATGATATGGAGACGCTGGTCTCAACCCTGGAAAACATCCGTGACCTGAAGGGCCCGCAGTTTCTGCATCTGATCACTCAGAAAGGTAAGGGTTATGGGCCTGCAGAAGCATCGCCGGTAGGCACCCATGCACTCTCAAAGATCGAACCTTCCAAACCTGAGGAAAGCCTCGCTTCCAATCAGCCCACTTACTCTAACATTTTCGGTCAGTGGCTGGTTGATATGGCTGACCGCGAACCACGTCTGGTGGGAATCACCCCGGCTATGCGGGAAGGCTCCGACCTGATTGCCTTTTCAGAAAAGTATCCTGACCGTTACTACGATGTCGCCATTGCGGAACAGCATGCAGTTACACTTGCAGCCGGACTCGCCTGCGAGGGAGTACTGCCAGTCGTTGCTATTTATTCTACTTTCCTGCAACGCGCCTATGACCAACTGATTCACGATGTCGCGATTCAGAACCTGAATGTATTATTCGCCATTGACAGGGCAGGGTTACTGGAAGACGGTCCAACCCATTCCGGAGCCTTTGATCTTTCTTACCTGCGCTGCGTGCCTAACCTGATTGTGATGGCGCCATCCGACGAAAACGAAGCACGGCAAATGCTCTATACGGGTTTCATGCACGAGGGCCCCGCAGCTGTGCGCTATCCGCGTGGCAAAGGTCCTGGCGCAGGCGTGCAGACTGAAATGGCGCTCCTGGAAATCGGCAAATCCAGAACCCTGCGAACCGGTCAGCAGGTCGCCATTCTGGCGTTTGGATCAATGGTTACTCCGTCGACGGCTGTAGCTGACAACCTGAATGCAACGCTGGTCGATATGCGGTTTGTTAAACCTCTGGACGAAGCCGCCATAATGGATCTTGCGAGCAATCACGAACTGTTAGTCACGGTTGAGGAAAACGCTTTGCAGGGCGGCGCCGGATCTGCTGTGAACGAGCTGCTGGCCCGCGAAGGCATCACAATCCCGGTACTGAACCTGGGTATTCCTGACAGCTTCGTCTCTCATGAGAAGCCCTCTACGATGCTGGCAGATTGCGGGCTTGACAGTCAGGGGATTGAGGCCTCTGTGCGTCAGCGCATGGAACGCATTACGCAACGGGCCAGAAAAAGCGCTGGTCAGTAAAGCAGCACGGCGGCAAAGGCGGCAAAGGCAGTAAGGTGAGACGAGACTGACTGTCAGCCTTCTGTGGTACCGAACAGATGGCCCAGTTTACCGGCCTTGGTCGCCAGGTATCTGGCATTGTGATCATTATGGCCGGCTTCAATGGCCATGCGCTCAACCACTTCTATTCCCAGCTTGGTCAGTGCATTCACCTTAACTGGATTGTTGGTCATGAGTTTCAGACGGGTAATCTGGAAATGGGCAAGCATGGGTTTGCAAACGGTGTAATCACGCAGGTCGGCGTCAAACCCCAGTCGCTCGTTGGCTTCTACCGTGTCGGCGCCCTGATCCTGCAATTCATAGGCCCGGACCTTGTTAATCAGCCCGATGCCGCGGCCTTCCTGGCGTAAATACAGAATGATGCCACGACCTTCGTCAGCTATTCGCTGCAGCGCTGTTTGTAACTGCGAACCACAATCACAGCGCATACTGAACAGTGCATCACCGGTAAGACATTCAGAATGGACCCGGCAAAGTACCGGCTCATCACCCGTCACATCACCCATTGTGATCGCCACGTGTTCTTTATGGGTCTCGGTATCTTCGAAGCCATGCAGCATGAATTCCCCAAACGGCGTGGGTAACTTCGAACTGGCTATGTAAATGACGCTCAAGACAGGCTCCGGATTTTGAGTCGGGGGATTTTAACAGGACTGAATGCCTGCCGCGAATATTTATCCCGGCGGGCTGTAAGCCTTTAAAAACGGGACTTTAAGGTCATAACGCCGGCAGTTTCGCTGATATGAACCTGACTCAGAAAACTCATTCCCAACAAGATGTCCTCAGGAAAACGGCCGTACATAACGGCAACGGGTACATTGGTCAGTCGAATGGGGCCGACCTGAATCGAATCTACGTTCATCTCAACCGTATTCACCATACCACCGGCCGTAGAGGCCATTCGTTTACGGCCCTGATTCAGGTCAAGCCCGACTTTGCGGGCATGATATTCATTCATCGCAACTATCGTCGCGCCAGTGTCCACTACGAATGAGACCGGCGTACCATTAATGGCACCACCCGCGAGATAGCGGTTGTCACGACGCTGGATGCGCAGCTCCTGAGCTTTGGGCTTCGTGAAGACCGAACCAATGTGCTGACTGAGCTTCAGGACTGTCTGTTCTCCATTGATTTCCAGCACAGCCTCACGACTGTTGGCACTGATGAGCCGGATACCTTCCGCGGTGGATTCTCCGCTACGCAGCAATTGCTGGTGACCGTCTATCGAGATCATCGCTGCATTCCTGAACAGACCGACGACGGCAACATCAGCCGCGCTGGCGGCGATTGCCTGCAACAGCAGACAGGCCAGCATAATGACTTTCCTGCCCGTCATGCGGTCACGGTAAGCAGCCAGACGGCACCCTGCAGAACACAGAGCGCCATCAGTCCCGCTGCAATATCGTCCATCATAATGCCCAGTCCTCCCTGCAGATTCTTATCCAGCCAACTGACGGGCCAGGGTTTCAGAATATCGAAAAAGCGGAACAGTGCAAATCCAGCCAGGGGCCATATCCAGCCGGCTGGCAGCAGAAACAGCGCCAGCCACAGGCCAACAAATTCGTCCCACACAATCAGTCCCGGATCCTTGATCCGCAGGGTGGCAGCAACCCGTCCACAGATCCAGATCCCGCCAACGCCAGCCACAACCACCAGCACTATATAGAGCCAGGGGTTCAACTGACTCAGCGGCCACCAGCACGCCAACGCGGCCAGGGTACCCACAGTACCCGGTGCCCGCGGCGCCAGTCCGCTGCCAAATCCTGTTGCCAGCAGGTACCAGGGGTCACGCAAACGTCTGACGGAACGCACCGGCTCACCGGGAACCGGGTCTTCTGGCACCGTCACAGCTTCATCACGGGGACTATTCAATGTGCTGGTATCCTGTCTTGCTGTAAATCTGCGTTGCGGGCACAGGCTCAGAGCCGACCGCCTGCAGCCAGATACCGGCGCCTGGGGTCACGGTACCAATGCGGGTGAGCGGCAACTGCAGTTCAGCACTCAGAGCGGCGATTGCCATACGATTGGCGGCGGGCGCGGTAAAACACAATTCATAATCATCGCCGCCGGTAAGCAAGAGACGTGTGGCTTCTTCCTTGCCCAGGGTGTCCAGCACCTGACCCGACAGCGGTAAGTCATCAAGCGCGACCAAAGCGCCCAGATCAGCTGACTCAAACAAATGGGCAAGATCTGCCAGCAGGCCGTCAGAGATATCCAGGGCACTGCTCGCCAGACCGATCAGTTTCTGCCCCAGAACCAGTCGTGGTTGCGGCCTGGTATAACGCTGCAATAAATGAGCGGGTTGCTGCTGCCCCAGTTGCAAGCGCTGTAAGCCCGCCGCTGCTTCACCTGGCCAGCCAGAAACCCAGATGTCATCATCCACCGCTGCGCCGGTTCGTAACAGGGCCTGACCTTCAGCAACCTTACCAATCACGGTAAAGGTCAGTGACAGCGGACCACGGGACAAGTTACCCCCCATCAGCGGGATTCCCCAGCGATCGACCGCTTCGCCCAAGCCAGAGGAAAACTGATCCAGCCAGCCCTCATTCACCTGGCCTTTATCTAGAGTAAGTGCTAACACACATCCCAAAGGCACGGCGCCCATGGCCGCCAGATCGCTGAGATTGGCCGCCATCGCCCGCCAGGCAATATCCGCAGGATCAAGATCAGCCGGAAAGTGCACGCCCGCGGTGAAGGTGTCGGTGGAAATACAGGCGTGGTACCCCGGCGGAACGGAGAACAGCGCACAATCATCGCCCTGACCCAGAACGACTTCAGGACCGAGACTGCTGATGCGCCCGGCAAAGAAATGCCGGATTATGCCGAACTCATCCAGTGGGGTGGCTTCACCCATGGCGGTCACCTCTGCTGTCTGTGATTTGCCACTTCTGCCTGTCGGTGAATTTTTGCAAGCTGATCGAGAATAGAATTCACATATTTGTGACTTTCCGCCGCGCCGAACTGTTTCGCCAGCTCAACACTTTCATTAATGACAACCCGGTAGGGCACATCGATACGGTGCATCAGCTCAAAGGCACCGATTTGCAGGACGGATTTTTCAATAGGGTCCAGCTCGTCCCAGGGCCGGTCGAGCCATTCGGTCACTGCCTCTTGCAGCGCTTCCCGGTTGGTTGCGATTCCCGCCAGCAGCCCGTGAAAGTAGGTCGTATCGACCCGCTTCATATCGTGATCCTGCTTGAACTGCTGCTCGACGTCCCACAAAGAGGACGTATTCAGCTGCACCTGATAAAGGGCCTGCAAGGCAAAGCGCCGGGCCTTGCTGCGTGCTGCCGGGGTCGACTTGCTCATGCCATATTTCGCATCAGACTGACCATTTCCAGTGCCGACATCGCCGCATCAGCACCTTTGTTACCAGCCTTGGTACCAGAGCGCTCAATAGCCTGCTCAATGGAGTCAGTGGTGAGCACCCCAAAGGCGATGGGCAAACCATATTCGAGTGCCAGCTTGCTGATGCCGCTGGCACACTCGCCGGCGACAAAGTCAAAGTGAGGCGTACCACCCCGTATGACTGCTCCCAGCGTGATCAGCGCATCATACTGGCCAGATTCAGCCATCTTTTTGGTCGCCAGTGGCATCTCAAATGCACCAGGTACCCGGACTACCGTGATATTGCCTTCGGCGACGCCGTGACGTTTAAGAGCGTCGATGGCACCTTCCAGCAAGCTTTCAACAACAAACCCGTTAAAACGCGCAACCACGATGCCGAACCTGGCAGTGACGGCGCTGAAATCTCCTTCGATGACCCTGGTCATAGCTGTATTCCTGTTTATATCAATCTGGTGTAGAAAATGCTGGCCCGGTGGCAAGTCAGTGGTTCTGGCCGGTGCTGACCCGAGCCGTGAGACGTATGTCTCTTCCGACCTGCCGGACATCTGTCCAGTCCAGCTCAATAAGATCGCGCATATTATCAATTGCCGGCATATTTAGTAATGACTGAGCATGGTTTCCCATCAGTTTAGGCGCCATATACACCACCAGTTCATCAAGATAACCACTGCGGATCACCGACCCAGCGAGAGTCGGACCACATTCAAACAACACTTCATTGCACTCTTCGGCAGCCAGCAGCCGCAGTAGCTCACCCAGATCAGGCTGATCTTCGGCGTTACACCCGATGCCGGCGATCTGCCAGCCTGCTGGTGCCGACTCAGCCAGTGCCTGGTCACAGACAATCAGATGTTGTGGGTTTTGCAACAGGCGTGCACCTGGCGGCGTACGAAGACTTCGGTCCATCACCACAATCCGGCGTGGAATTTCCTCTGCGAGGCTCGCGTATTCCGCCTGCAGGGAATCACTGCGAACGGTAAGTGAAGGATCGTCATCGGTGACGGTGCCGACGCCGGTAATAACGGCGGAACTGCGGGCACGCAATTTCTGAACATCGGCTCTGGCATCCGGACCTGTAATCCACTGGCTTGCACCATTGGCCAGGGCAATCTTTCCGTCAAGGGTCATAGCCAGTTTCATTCGCACCCACGGCAGTCCCTGCTCAAATCGTTTGATGTGGCCAGGATTCAGTTGCCGGGCGCTGGCTTCAAGTACAGGTCCTTCCACCCTGATACCCGCTGCCCGTAGTTTTTCCAGACCCCGACCACGATTACGCGGATGCGGGTCAGTCATGGCATACACCACGCGCTGAATACCAGCTGCTATCAGTGACTCGGCGCAGGAGGGAGTCCGTCCGGTAAAACTACACGGCTCCAGGGTGACATAGGCTGTCGATCCTGCAGCACCAGCACCGGCTGCAGCCAGCGCGTTGGCTTCGGCATGACCAGAACCAGCCTGTAGATGGAAACCGGTGGCGATGATCTGACCTTCCCTGACCAGCACACAACCGACCCGGGGATTAGGCTGCGTGGTATAAAGGCCACGTTCAGCCTCGCGTAGGGCAAGCGCCATAAAGTATTCGTCGGGTTGCGCGGTGACAGTGTTCATGGTGGCAGCACCTGATCAGGCCGACAGGTCTTTCTTCCCCCGACCAAGACGATCAATTTCTTCACGGAACTCATTGATATCCTGAAAGCTGCGATAGACCGATGCAAACCGCACGTAGGCAACATCGTCGAGTTCCCGCAATTCGTCCATGACCAGTTCCCCGACATCCAGCGTCTTCACCTCCGGCTCACCCGTGGCGCGCAGGCGATGCTTGATGCGGTTGATGACTGACTCTACTTTTTCGAGACTGACCGGGCGCTTTTCAATCGCCCGCAATATCCCATTGCGCAGCTTGTCTTCATCAAAGGGCTGGCGTACACCATTGGTCTTGATAACACGTGGCATGACCAGTTCGGCAGACTCGAAGGTAGTGAAACGCTCCCCGCATTCCTGACACTCGCGGCGACGACGAATCTGGTCACCATCGGCGACGAGTCGCGAATCAATGACCTTGGTTTCTGTATGGCTGCAGAAAGGGCAGTGCACGGTATAACCATCCTGTATCAGAAAGCGCCCATTGTACGCTAAAAATATATGTTTACCCGACCTGCCCCAATGCGGCTCAGATCAGAAGCCGTACAGTTCCTTCAGGTGCGCTCTGAATGCTGGCTGGTCAGCTGCGGCATCAGCACGGATCGTTTTCACGTGAGGCCGCTCTTCCATGCGGGCACAATAATCTGTCAGCCCCGGTACATCCGCCAGCGGATCCCGGCCAAAGAAGCGATTACCAACATTCCGCACCACTGGCAGATTCAGAATGGCTGCAATGTCTGCGAGGGTAAACTGATCACCCCAGGCAAAAGTTTCAAAATCTGATAACTTGCCCAGCGCAACCGCTGCTTTCGTAAGTCCGGTTTCCACTTCCCGCAGCACCTTTGGGTCAGGTTCACCGCCACCCAGCAGATTGGGTATCAAACGCCGGGCGACCAGTTCAAAGTAGAGCTCAATGAACTGTGACAACTCCTGAACCTTGGCAATACCGAAGGGCGAGTCAGGCAGCAGCGCAGGTTCCGGCCAGGCGCGCTCTATGTACTCCAGAATGGCGCGGGATTCGCTGATATAACCCTCCGGGGTTTCAAGGCAGGGCACCTTTCCCAGCGGGCTCTTATCAAGATATTCCGGTCGGTATTTCGGTCCGACGCCGGTGTATGAGACCACTTCTTCAAAGGGAATACCCTTTTCCAGCAAAGCCAGCTTCGGCACGTTGTAATAGTTACTGGAAGAAAAGCCGTGAAGTTTAAGCATGTTGTATTCCCTTTATAAAATCATGATCCGGATTTAACTGGTTCGCCGTCAATCAGGCAGGTACCGGCGAGATTGTCGACTGTGAAAAAACTGTCATAAAACGTCAGCGTGGGCCGGACGCCGTAGCGCGATTCCATCATTTGCCACCAGTCGTCGTTGTACCAGGCTTCTGCGGCTGCTCTGGATTCCCACTGATAAATGCCACCACCACCCTCGTCGCTGTTAAGGTAGTCCTTGCGCAGCAAACCCTTCATACCCAGATACTGCGGTGCGGTGTTCATCGCACCACTGATTGCCTGCTCTTTAGTACGCTGGCCCGGCATGGGTATTTGTACAATGGCTATAAACATAGCTTGCTCCTTTGCAGTTTCGGCGATGGCTGTATTACCAGACGCGCTAGCCGAACAGTTGAGTCCGGCGCCGCCCAGTAGCTGCCGCAACGATCAAACCACGTTCGAAGATACGGTTCAACAGGCATCCCGGCGTTCAACCCGCTGCGGCAGGTCTGCTAAGATAGCGCTCTTTTCACTAACCGACGAAACCACAACGCTATGGCTCAGTATGTCTACACCATGTCACGGGTGGGCAAGGTTGTCCCGCCCAACCGTACCATTCTGAAGGATATTTCTCTGTCTTTCTTTCCCGGCGCCAAGATCGGCGTACTGGGCCTCAATGGCGCGGGTAAATCGACCCTGCTTCGCATCATGGCCGGTGTGGATACAGAAATTCTGGGGGAAGCGCGACCGCAACCCGGTATTTCCATCGGTTATCTGCAGCAGGAACCGGATCTGGACCCGGCGAAGAACGTCCTGGGCAATGTAGAAGACGGTGTGCGTGAGATTCGCGACCTGCTGGATGCCTTCAATGCAATCAGTGACCGCTTTGCCGAGCCGATGTCAGATGACGAGATGACAGAATTGCTGGAAAAGCAGGGTGAGCTGCAACTGAAAATCGATGCCGTCGACGGCTGGGATCTGGAGCGGAAAATCGAGATCGCCGCCGATGCACTGCGCCTGCCTCCTTTTGATGCGGACGTGACCAAACTCTCTGGTGGCGAACGCCGCAGGGTGGCCCTGTGCCGTTTGCTGCTGTCAAACCCGGATATGCTGCTG
>JAGRIO010000208.1 GCA_020443225.1 Pseudomonadales bacterium | reverse complement strand
AAGGTAATTCTTATCATGATTCAGAGACGTCCCTGTTAGCTGAGTAAGTTAAAAAATTAATGTTTATGCCAGGTATCATTCTGCAAGCCTTACGGTCAGATCCTGTTTCAGTTTGTCACTTCCTGCTCGAATGGCAGCACAGTCGACCTGATTAATGGCTGAGCGTTTGTCGAAAGTGATATCAGACTGATTCTTCGCGAGCGTCAGGTCGCAATAGCTAATCTGACCGCCGGTGCCGTAGCGCCAGTTCTTGTAATAAGCATCGAGCGCGGCCTGATTATCCTGCAGGGTAACATCCTGCAGGTAGACCCGGGAATCGTCCTTGGACTGCAGCCCGACAGCATTGCCCGTAAATGTGAGGTCGGCTGCGGCAACCAGAGATCGTTCACCAACGCTGATACCCTTGTCGCCATTGGACTCAAAGCGGGTATTAGTGACGACAGCGGTGGTTCCCATCAGGTCCAGACCATCATTGCCACTTTTGCTGAATACTGTGTCGGTGATGCGCGCGGCGCTCATGTCCAGATCAACCGCATCAAAAGCTGAGCGCTCGAAGCGGCAGCGTTCAATGATTACTGAGGAATACACCGCGTGCATCATGTCATCATAGATCCGGCTGTCTGCCAGATGACAGTCTGCCAGCGTGACATTTGTTACATCATGAACTGAGAGCATGCCGCTGTAGTCTGCCATGTCATCCTTGTAACCACTGCCGCCGCTGAGACTGAAATGGCTGAGTCGTGAACCATTGTTGCCCTGACCTTCGAGAATGACTGCGCCCCAGGGGGCGGTTTCGGCGGCGGTAATGACAACTGGTGCTGCAGCGGTTCCTTCAATGTCCAGTCCCTTGCGGAACATGAGTACGACGTCTGGCGCCAGCGTAATATGAGTACCCGCCTCGATAACGACAGGTTGCGCATAGTCCTGTGAGCCGCTGATGTGCATATCGCCAGACAGTCGCAGTGGGGCTACTGGCGTTTCAATGCCGGTAACCCGGAACAGTCGTTCCAGCCGTGTTTGTTGCAGTGCCGGGTTTTCCTCAACCGGGTACTCCGCCGTGGCAAATGTCGCCCTCAGGGAGTTGATGCTGACCGGCTGATCGAAGCGCAGCAGGTAGGTAGCCGTGCGGTTCTGCACCGTGTCATTGTAGGTTCGGCTGGCACTGACCCAGTGCAGATCACCGGTCAGCGCCAGTGGCAGGGTAATCAGCCCGGCTGTGTTCTGGCTCTGGTTCTGGTTCTGGTTCTGGTTCTGGGGCAGGGGCAGGGTGACGCTGGTTGTTTCTGCGCCCCGCATTACTTCCAGTGTGACCGTGCTGGCATCGGTCGGGCTGGCGAGTTGCAGGTTCAGTGCCTGTGTGGTCCGGTAGCCATTCATTGCCAGTAACACCGAGTGCTCATCCAGCTGCCGGTACTGTAATAACGGCGGTTGTTCTACATAGCGTTTGCGCATGGCAGCATTAATTGTCTGCGCCAGTGTTTCGGTTTTCTCCATGGCTGCCAGCGCTTCGTCTGGCGTTACCAGATGAAGATCGTGACTCAGCTGCGCGCGCTCCTGGGTAACTTCCCAGCTCAGCTGCTGGCGAAGATTCTGTAGCTGCCTGACAATATTGTCAGGTTCTTCCGAGGCCAGAAATTCTTCCATTAACCGGTTTCTGATACGCAGGAAATTGGCATTGCGGTGCAGCGCGTGGGTAATCGGGCTAACAACCACATAGGGGGGTGGTTCACCATCAAGCCAGGTGCTCAGGGAATATCCAGGTAGCCAGTCAGGGTACCAGGGAATGGGATCCCACAGTAGCGGGTAGAATCTGTGCCGGGCCGGGTCGTAGTAAAGCTTCCAGTTGTGCGTGGTATCGAAATGATGGGTGCCGGCATAGGTTTCGAAAATGTTGAAACGGGCAAAACTCTCCAGATCCAGCAAGGTTTCGAGTTGTGCCTGCCCTGCTTCTGATTCCTGATTCCGCAGTGCCTCCAGCAGTGCTCTGATGGGCGCCCGGTGTTCATCATCATAGTGATTGTAAATGGCTGTCTTTTCCCACAGGCCTGGATAATCAAATAACAAGCGGTGCAGGCCGCGCCAGACTTCCTCGCCAAATGCCTGGTCGCCGGCATAGATATCGCCTGGCATCAGGCCATTGTTGCGCAGGGTGGATTCGTCCAGTTGCTCAGCGAGCAGATAAATACCTTGTGGCTCACCGTTGATGGTCAGTCTGACGAGATCATGTTGTGGTACCAGTACGCCGAGCTTGCCGGCAATCTGATAACCCATATAGTTGCTGTACAGATTGCTGGTTTTGGGAATGATCAGGTTGAACTTGCGCAGGCCGTTATACAGCCGTTTCTTTTTGGTTTTTATGCGCCAGGATTTCTTCGGAAACGCCCAGTGCATATGAAAATCACCCCGGTACCGGGTGCTTATCTTCCTGACCTTGTTGTCATCGAGAATTGCAGCGTCAACATAGTCTTTACCTGATGCCGGTAAATCCCGGTTAAGCTTTTTGATATCAGCTTCTGCAACGAACAATGACACTTCCGGCAGCCTGGTTGCTGGCGGCTGCTGGCCGATATGACTGACATCTATGGCGGCCCGGCGGCCGATAAATCCGGCTTCCAGTACGCCAATTTCGTGCAGGGATATGCCGCCCAGTGTCTTATCGCCAAGCTGCTTCAGCGCCACGATCTGATAGCGTTCCCAGGTATTACTGGCCCACAGACCAAAGATGCCTAGCAGGGGCAGTAACAGGATCCAGCTCAGGCGCCAGAGTCGTTGCAGGCTAACGAATGGCATGTCTTGCCTCCTCGTAGGCCTGCTGCAAACTGGCCGGGTAAGCGTCCAGTTGTTCGCGGATTGTCGTTTCCGCTATCGGTGATAACAGGCTCACCAGTGTCTGCGGCGGTGCGATGGTCAGGTCGAAGGTCAGGGTCCGGGGCAGCATAGAACTGGCCGGCGGCAGACTGATCTGTAACCGGGCATAGCTGGACGACTGTTTTCTGAAACTGTTGTCTGGACCGTTGGTAAAACCGGAAACCGGATTGAGTGTTGTGCCTGCCGGTGGGTCCGTCAGCGAGACGGCCACCGGAGCATAGTTGGCAAATTCCAGTTCCAGCATGTCGATCACCTGGCGGGAGGGCAGGGTGATCATCCAGCGCTGCCCATCCACATTCCATTCCGGAATTCCTTCGGTAATCTCCTGACCCTTGCTGAACAATCTGACTGTGGGCGCCTGCCTGACGGGCCCACCGATTTTCTGAATCAGGGTGCTGGTTTGAGGGGTGCCCGGTAAAACCGGTTCATACAGGCTGAAAGCTTCTGCCAGCATCCCCAGACTGGCGCGGGTAGAGGCAAAGTCATCGCGGATAATCCAGGACTCCGGAAACCGGTTTGCCAGTGTCTCAAAATGAGTCAGCCCACGGTCCCGCAGCTCCGGGATCATGGCCTCGGCCCGGGCCCGGGCCAGCAGGGCGTTGATGTCACGGGCGTCAAAGGCGAGCCAGGCTTTGCTCAGTTCCAGTAACGCCGGGTATATCTGTTCGTCCAGATAGGCATTGGAAAGACTGATCAGGGTGTCGCGCTTAACACTGTCGAGTGCATCATCCTTCTGAACGCTTTCAAGCTCTACGGCCAGTTCGTTCAGGCTGGTGATATAGGCAATAAAATCGCGGTTTTCCTCCCAGTCCTGTTTGATCGCGGCGAGTTGTTCTGCAGGCGCATAAATAGCCTGCTCGCGCAGCCGGGTGTCAAGGGCGTCAATCCAGGGTGCATGCTGCCACCAGCTGAACGCAACCCACGCGGCCCCGGCGGCGAGCAACCAGAGCAGCGTCAGGCTGCCGTTGATGAGTGTGGAAAGCTTCATGTGATCGGGGACTGGTCCTTGCCGGTTAAACGTTCTGGCGCAGTGGTCTGGCTGTGTGTCTGGCCTGATGGGTTGTCGTTCCGTGAGCCACCCAATCTACCTTGTTACTGTTCACTTTTCAGCCTTGATTTTCCTTCGCAGGTTTGCGAATGCCCAACTGCTGCATACGGTAAGTCAGGGTCGAGGGTTTGGCCCCCATCAGCTCTGCTGCGCCGCCAGGACCACTGATCTTCCAGTTCGCCTGCTGCAGAACTTTATGAAGGTTCCGTTGCTGAAACAAACGCATCTCCTCGTCAGTCATGAAGTTCTCTGCGCTGGTTGTCATCTCCTGTCCGTTATCGGCGCGTGCGGGTTGGCCAAACGCTGTGTCGAGGTTCAGCCGGTTGTTGCCAGACAATATGACGGCCCGTTCGATAATATTCTTGAGTTCCCGAACGTTGCCAGGCCAGCTGTGCTGTTGCAGGGTCCGTATCTGATGCTGGGTGACTCTGGGTTTTTCCCTGCCCAGTTCTTCACAGACCTGTTCAATAAAAAAGTGAACCAGAGCGCCGATGTCCTCAGTGCGTTCGCGCAGTGGCGGCACATCGATGGGAAAAACGCTGAGCCGGTAATAAAGATCCTGTCGGAACCGACCGTTGCGGACTTCAGTCATCAGGTCCCGGTTAGTGGCTGAGACAACCCGAACATTGACCTTGCGGGTTGTTGCGTCGCCAACCCGCTCAAACTCCTGCTCCTGCAGGGCGCGCAGCAACTTACCTTGCTGTGACAGCGGAATCTCGCCTATTTCATCCAGAAACAAGGTGCCACCATCGGCCAGTTGAAGGCGGCCTGTGCGATCGCTGTGTGCCCCGGTGAATGCGCCTTTTACATGGCCAAAGAACTCGCTTTCGAATAATTCTTCCGGTATCGACGCGCAGTTCACTTTGATCAGCGGTTTCTGGGAACGGCTGCTCTGCTCATGAATCAGGCGGGCGATAGCTTCTTTGCCAACGCCTGACTCGCCCTGAATCAGCACGGCTACAGGTGTGTTCGCTACAGCTTCAATCTGCGAAAAGGTTCTTTGCAGAGCCTGGCTCTGGCCGATGATGCCGCTCTGCGGCTTTGCCAGGCGGACCTCTTCAAGCAGGTAGTCACGCTCCTGCTCCAGCATTTCTTTCAGGGCGCTGATTTCGTCAAACGCTCGCTGCTGTTCCTCCTCATGCCTGCGCCGCTCGGTCATGTCCCGGAAAACAACGACTGCACCCCTGATCTCGCCTTCTTCGATGATGGGAGTGCTGGTGTATTCAACAGGCACGGCGCGGCCATCACTGTGCCAGAAGACCTCATCACTGGCGGTATGCACCACGGCATCTTTCAGCGCATGAAATATCGGACAGTCGATGATGGGGTAAGGGCGCCCGTCTTCATGGGAGTGACGGTGAATGTCATGGAATACCTGCCCTTTGATGTCTTCTGCCTTCCAGCCAAGGATGCGTTCGGCCGCTGCATTAACGAAGGTGGCTTTGCCCTCGGCGTCGATGCCGTAAACCCCTTCGCCAATGGCTTCCAGAATGAGTTGATGGCGCAGGGCAAGACTACTGACAGGATTGCTCATGAAGCATACCAGTTCACAGGAAGTTGAGACTTATATCACGGAAATTTGAGAATCTCAAATATTTGTGAATTTTATAAATTCATATCTTATTGAAAATAAAGAGAAAAATAGTTGGCATGAGCTGTGCAATCGCAGAATTAACAAAGATTGGAGGTAGAACATGTCTTACTCACTTAAACCACCCTTTTCCCTTGAATCGGCGCGGGCCAAGGTGAAACGCGCGGAAGATGCATGGAATACCCGCGACCCGGAAATCGTCGCGCTGGCATACAGCGAAGATTCAGAGTGGCGAAACCGGGACGAGTTTTTCCGTGGCCGTGATGCCATTCGGGCCTTCCTGTATCGCAAGTGGCGCAAAGAGTTGCATTACAAACTGATGAAAGAGCTGTGGTCCTTTGCAGAAAACCGGATTTCGGTGCGCTTTGAATATGAGTGGCAGGACGCGGTTAGCGGCGCGTGGTTTCGCGCCCATGGCAATGAACACTGGGAGTTTGATTCTGAAGGTCTGATGCGGGTCCGGGATATGAGCGCCAACGATGTCCCTATCAGTGCTGAAGAGCGCCGCATCTCCCTGCCGCAAAACTGAACCAATCCAGACAGGAGAAGATGATGAGTCTCTGGCCAATTCCGAAATTCACGGCAGCTGTGCCGACTTTGCTGCCGTTATTAGGTGTCTTGCTGGCACCAACCGGACTGCAGTCCGGACGCCTGATCACCAGCGCTGAAATGTACGGTCTTCTGAATCGTCATTTGGCAGAGGAAGTGACTGCGCCAGCCGCTCACGACCGGGTCCCGGTCGCTGTCCGCGAGACGGATGCCGCGCCGGTTGCCAGCCCTGCCGGGGTTGTCTCTGCCTCCTGGCAGTTGACTGACCTGGTCTGGGTGGCAGACGGGACCCGTGATGAAGTCCGTCTGTTGCGCTGAGTTAATGCGGCAGCCGGTTCGGGAAGAAATACCCTGATCAATCATTGGTTGATCGCAATCAAGTGAACACTGACATAGCACCAAGGAGCTAGCACTATGACTATCAAACTATACCGCCATCCACTTTCCGGTCACTCCCACCGCGCAGAACTCATGCTGTCTCTGCTGGGGTTGCAGGCTGAACTGATTGATGTGGATTTGCTGAACGGCGCACATAAAAAGCCGGAGTTTCTTGCCCTGAATTCCTTCGGCCAGGTACCTGTGCTGGATGACAACGGCACTGTCATCTCTGACTCCAACGGCATTCTGGTCTATCTGGCTCGTCGCTATGACAAGGATTACCGCTGGTTCCCGCTGCATCCTGCAGTGCAGGCAGAGGTGCAGAGATTCCTGTCTGTGGCGGCGGGTCCGGTGGCCTTTGGCCCGGCTGCAGCCCGGTTGGTCAATGTATTTGGCGCTGGTCTTAACCACCAGGAAGCAATTGACCGTGCCGAACAGATCCTCGAAAGCCTGAATGAGGTACTGGCTGAACGCCAGTGGTTGGCAGGTGACCTCACCATCGC
>JAGRIO010000207.1 GCA_020443225.1 Pseudomonadales bacterium | reverse complement strand
TACCCTGCTCATGATTCCGGGGACCGATATTGCTGTTTCATCTGTAGAGCAGGTAGTTGCAGCAGAAGTTGCCAGTACCGGTGTTACCGTTGATGTGGCAGATATTGAAGCGGGTACTGTCGCGGTAGATCCGGGGCAGGTGCAGGTGATCAGTGACATTGACGGCGATGGCGTCAGTGATCGTGAAGACGCTTTTCCCACCGACGCTGCGGAAGTGGCAGATACCGATGGCGATGGCATTGGAAACAATGCAGATACTGATGATGACGGCGATGGCACGCCGGATACAGAAGATGCGTTTCCGGAAGATTCCCAGGAGGTGGCCGATTCCGACGGCGATGGTATTGGCAATGTTGCTGACAGCGACGATGATAATGACGGCGTTAATGATGATGAAGATGCCTTTCCTCAGGACGCCACTGAAGTCGCTGATCTGGATGGTGATGGCATCGGCGACAACGTCGATTCAGATGATGATGGTGACGGACTACCCGACAGTGAAGATGCGTTCCCAAGGGACGGCAATGAAGTTGCCGACACCGATGGTGATGGTATTGGCGATAATACTGATACCGATGATGATGGCGATGGTACGCCGGATACAGAAGATGCGCTGCCGCTGGACAACCGGGTAGTGAACGGAATCAGCGGAACCATAGGTCCCGATGGCGGTTCGCTGACATCCCAGGATGGAGATATGACGCTGACCCTGCCCGCGGGCGCAGTCTCGGCAGATACTGTCATCACCATTGGCCAGCTCACCCCGGAAGCCTACGCTGCACAATTTGGCGAAGGCGCGAATATTAATGCGACCTATGTGCTGGCACCAGAAGGTCTGGTGCTGAATACGCCCGCAACAGCCGAATTTGATTTCAGCGACATTGCTGCCGGCATTAAACGTAATCGCATCGGTTTTTCTGTTGTACGCAGTGTGACAGAGCTTATCAGTGGTACCAGTTTTAACAGCAGAACCAACAAGGCGACAGTGCCGCTGCAAACGCTGGGTCTTACGGGAACCGGCTACGGGGCCTTTTCTGTAGACATGGAATTTCCTTTTGCGCAGGTTGGCAAAGAGTGGCAGGCAGAATATACCGCTGAGTTTATTGTTGAATCTGGGGGCAGTGTTACCGGTTTCGCCTACCCGGATGGATACGACAAGGGTGTATTTGCGATTCAGCCTGTTGTGGATGGCGCCGGGATCATCAGTCAGGTGGCTCATGAATCAGCCGCGGAGCTTGATGCGGCAAATAGCATCCTCGCAGATACCGGCACTGTCACAGGAAACTGTGATGCTGATGGTGTGGAGCACTTGCAGTTCGACATGGTGGTGCTGGACAAGATCTATACCAATTCACTGGGCGATTCCACATTGCCGGTTTCAGGCAAGTTTCGGGTGGATACCGGTGTGGAGTGTCGCACCAGTGTGGCGGTTACTGAACCCTTGCTGATAGAAGTCGGGCCCGGTGCCCAACGGATGAATGCATTGTTCAGACCTCCCTATCAGAACATCAGTTGCAGTCAGCAGCAGTACATTATCGTTTCTGATAACCGGACACTGCTAACCTCGCTTGACGGCCAGTGCCAGACCCCGATCACCACCAGTCCTGAATCTAACCATTTCGGTGCGCTGGTCATTCAGAATGATGTGACCAGTCGCATCATCACTCATGGTGAATTCGGTACTACTGCCGGAATCATCGAAGATGGTGCCTTTGTGAAAACCTTTGGTTTCTCGTTTGATCGCCCCCCAGCGACGGATCTGGTTTATGGCATGACCACGTCCGGTGAGATTGACCCGGGTGTGGCCTGGGCAGTGGAAGGTCACGAAATCTATCGCTATTACCTGGATGGCGAAGAACCCATTCGGGAACTGGCTTTCGATATGCGGCAGGCCAGTGGTTATACAGGAGGTGCCTTCAGCTTTGCAGCAACCTCGCCCAGTACAGGCGTGCTGGCGACCAAATCCGATAACAGTGAGGCGTGGGATGTTGATATTGCGAATGGTTCGGCACAGAAAATTGCTGACATCGATGCTGGTGCCATTAATGTGCGTTGCGCAAAACTCGCTGAAGAAGTTATGGCCTGTGCAGTCGCTGCCTTCGATGCTGCAAAGGTTAACATCCTGACGGGCTTGCCAGGTGCCTGGCAGAACGGGCCTGCCATTACAGATCTCACTGCCTCAAGCCTGACGGTACGTCGGAATGGTGATGGTAACCTGATCGTCGCAGGTATGGACCACAATGATGCACGTATGGTGCTGCAGGAGGTGACTGCCCCCGCCAGCCCGGAGCTACCCTTCGGTCTGGGTCTGAGAGGGGAGTTTTTTCCAACACAATATGTCTCTATGCACGCGCAAATCGGCCTGAGCTTCTCGATTCTCCCGGCCGGTGAGGATGAACAGTTCCCTGATGGCGGATTCAGCGCTGCCTTCGAGAATACTGATGGCGTCGGGCATATTCTGGTGATTCCTGCCGCTGCGCTGAGTTCTGACATCTCTACAGTCTGGTTCAGATAAGCGCCGTCAGCTGTAGGAAGAAGAAACTTTGCCAGCCCTGCATTGACTGCGGGCCTGGCAAAGTTCTAACCAATAGTATCTGGAATCAAGACCGTGGCTATTCAGGCCTGAGTCTGTAACTGCATCCGTTTGGCGCGTCGTGCCAGTCTCTCAGTCAGCCGCGTGTGACGCGCTTCCGTTAGGGGGTAATTCCACATGACCGGTAGTGCAGCACAGTGAATGATTGCCGGTATGACGGTATACAACATGGTTAACCAGAACAGAGATGAATCTGAGTTGCCGGCTGGCGTTCCTGCCAGTGCCACATCGGCGGTCGGATCAAAACCCACAAAGGCGAAAGCAGCGAGCGCTGCTGCACCGCCTAACGCATAGGCTCCTTTGCGCAGAAAACCCCAGATAGCGAAGTAGAGCCCGGCTCTGTGCTCACCGGTTCTGGCGAAATCAATGTCGACCGTATCAGCAGCCATAGAGGCAGCGAGTGTCGGCATGGCCGCGACGGAACAGCCCTTGAGGGTCATGATGATCAGGAAAAGTCCGAAATTGCCCTCCGGGACAAAGGGCAGTACACAGGCCCACAGGGCGTACCAGGCTACGCAGATATTGAACGTCTGGTGTTTTCCGAGACGGCGGCAGACAGCCATCCAGGGTGATACACCGATAACGGAGGCAGAGTAGTACACCAGCACATAGATAGGGTACAACTCGCCGGCTTTTACCACGTGTTTAACGAAGAAGTAGGAACCTGCCGCAACCAGTGCAATACCAAAGGTGGTTACCACGTAGGTGAATACAATGCGCAGATAGGGACCGTTGCGTTTTATGACCCGCAGACTGGCGAAGAACCCAACCCGTTCACCCGGTGCTTCCGCTTTCCGGGGTTCCGGTGCGAAATACAGTGCCAGTGCCGTCGTCAGTGGAATGGCTACCATGACGAAGATGGTCAGCCAGCCCAGGATTACGCCGATATTCCCGGCCCGGGCCTTCATGATTTGCTGAAACTCAGCTGAAAAGTTGGCGATCATGACGCTGATATCGCCACTGGAATTATCCAGATATATCCATAGCGCAGCCAGCAGCGGCAACAGATTGAACGAAACATTGCCGGCAAAGTGAAACTGTTCCCGCCGGCCACTGATATGAGTGCGCTGGGAATAGTCATCAGACATTTCCGCGCCCCAGGCGTAGTAGGGCAGAGAGACTATCGTATAAGCCAGGTACAACAGAATGATCCAGGTGCCGAAATACCAGACGGTGGGCTCCGCCGGTGGCATAAAGAGCTTGTAGATCGAAATCATTAACAGCGGCGTGCCGAACAGAATCCAGGGTTTGCGTCTTCCCCAGGGGCTACGGGTACGATCGGTAATGATACCCATGAGCGGGTCGGTCACGGCGTCAGATAAACGTGCCGCAAAGATGATGGCGCTCATGGCATAGAGGGGAATGCCTAGTTCGGCATAGAAAGGCAAAACGTAAAGATTAACCGGCAATAAAGCCATGGAAACCGGCAGGTACAGAGAACCGTAACTCAGGATGCGGGCCTCGCTGACCCGTTTGATTTCACTCATCAAAGCGCTCCGCAATCGAACTCAGTAAGCTTGCTTGCGAATACTCTAAATAGCCGGTCGTAGTTTGCCAACCGATTTTGGCTTTTTTCAGTCCCGCTTCAGTAAGCTGGCAGCCGGGTCAAAGCCTCAGGAGGACATCTTATTATCCGGTTATTGACCGCTGCCATGATGCCGCGCGGATAGACAGAATTGCCGGAGGTAGCTACAGTGGCTGTTTTCAGCGATTGTGGGCAGTCAGCGGGTCATGTTAACAGATAGCCAGATAGCGATGTGGAGAACGCAGGGTGCGTTCGTGATGCAACTCCCCGAAGAAGTCACCCGCGCAGCGCTTGACTGGCTTAATGAAAACCTGACGCCTGATCAGATAGACGCATCCCATCTGGATTTTGGGTCTCCAGACCGACAGTTCGAATTTCCAACCCTCATCAGGCCGCTGGATGATCTGGTATTAAATGAGCATCTGATTACCGCGGTACAGCAACTGCTGGGCACGGATGATATCAGACTGATGCAGGCGGACCTGTGGCCGAAAGTCGGCGTTGAATCTGAGCAACACGATGCGCAGGCCAATACCGATCAGCGCATGCATATGGACTATGGTAACAACACGCTTTTGCATCCGGACTGGTACCAGCCTGAAGCGGTGGCGGCGATCATTTACTATGACGACGGTACCATCACTGCCGGTGGTACCGCCTATGTACCGCGACAGGGCGAGTCAGACCCTGCCTATCAGCCGCCCTTTATTCATATGCCTGGCCTGGCTGGCAAGCCGTTCTTTAATGACAGAACCACGGTGGAGCAATGGTTCCGTGACCATGATCCGGTCGCTTATGAATTGCGGCAAACGCTTTATACCCGTGAGCAACAGGTGACATTCCAGCCAGGTACCATCCTCTTTTACCGTCATGATATCTGGCATCGGGGTACCCCCGTAACACCGGGCAAGTTACGGCGGGTGCACAATCTGGGCTGGCGCCGGGCTGATGCCCGGGGCTGGACTAACTGGAACGAAGGCTGGGCGAGGCAGAGTTATAACGGTGAAGTGGAGTCCCTGATTGGTCGTTCCACCCCCAGGCAGCGTTGTCTGCTGGATTTCCCCTTGCCGGGTGATCGCTGGTGGACACCGGCACGACTGCAGCAGGTGGCCGCGCGCTATGAGCCATTTGGTTTTGACCCGGCGCCTTATCTGAAATCGATGCCGACAGGGCAATGATCACTGCCGGTCACCTCCGGCAGAATAAATGCATTTGTAGTTCGCCTGGCAGCTGAGCCAGATGCCAGCACATAGTCAATGCGCCAGCCTACATTGTTTTCCCTGGCACCGCCGGACTGACGCCACCAGGAATAATGTCCCGTTTCACCGGGATGTGTATCACGGAAGACATCGTGCCAGCCATCAGCCAGCCAGGTATCAATGACCTCGCGCTCTTCTGGCAGGAAGCCGCTGTTTTTGCGGTTGGTGGCAGGTCTGGCAAGATCAATGTCCTGATGGGCAGTGTTGAAATCACCGGTAATCAGTACCGGGCCATATTTGCGTCGTTTGTCAGCGACCGCTTTCACAGCATCATAAAAAGCCAGTTTATATGGCACCCGGCTATTGTCGCGCTGGGTACCACTGCCTTTAGGGAAGTAGACGGATGCAATGCTGACCCGGCCAAAACGCGCCATCAGAAACCGGCCTTCGATATCAAACTGCTCGTCACCAAGGGTCGTGATGATCTGATCTGGTGGTTGCCTTGAATAGATAGCAACACCGCTGTAGCCGGGGCGTTGAGCCGGGAAAAAATGGGTGTGCCAGCCTTCCGGTTGTCTTAGTTCATCGTCCAGTTGTTGGGGAAAGGCACGCACTTCCTGCAGGCACAGCACATCAGCATTGCAGTGGTGCAGAAAATCGAGGAAGCCCTTACGGGCGCAGGCCCTCAAGCCATTGACGTTCCAGGTGAGAATACGCATGGCGCAACTATCGCAGACCCGGCAGGCGATGTAAAAACCTGCCGGGGCTTAGTTAAGGTCTGGGCTGTGTTGCCCGAAGACATCTCCCCGGGGTTATCCACCGCGTGGTTTCCTGCTTTCGGACCTGTCAGTGTCCGCCTGTTGGTGGTGACTGGTTTTCGCAGCGCGACCTTTATTTTTGTGGCCTGCCTTTTCAGCTTTGCTGACCCTGGTATTAACTTGCTTCTTGTGACTGCGATCCTTTTGAACCATGTCGCCATGATCCCGTTTGTCGTGATCCCCCTTGTGTTTCCGGCCTTCAGACGTCTCCGCCTTATGGGCCTGTTGGTGATGCCCTTTCTTTCCTGCGGTTTCGTGTGGCACCGTGACAGTCAACTCGTCGCTCGTCTGATTGCCGCTCTGATCGGTTGCGGTAATGGTGATGGTGTAGATCCGGTCAGTGTTTCTGCCGCTGCGCTCAGCGCGTAGCCATAGTTGTCCCTGATCAGGCACAAATGCCACGACAGGCTCGTCAGTGGTGCTGCTGACTGTTGCACCAGCAGTGCTGATGAACTGTATGTCACCGGTGGTGTTGCCGTCGCCACGACCATTGTCTGGATCGCTGCTGACGACCAGACCGGTGATTTGCACCGCAGGATCAATGGCGTCGCGGACATCTACTTCCAGGGGAATCAGAATCATCTTATGGTTTCGCTGGCTGATCTCGCTGATGGCAGAGCTCAGTATCAGTGCAGGCGGTTCCGCATCGTAGACAGCAACCGTGAAACTACCGGACACAGTATTACCAGCAGCATCAAGGGCTGTGCAGGTCACCAGACTTTCTCCGAACGGGAACGAAGCACCGGTGGGTGAACTGCACTCGGTGTTAACCGCCCCATCAATCGCATCGGTTGCGCTGGGAGTGAATTCAACGACTGCCTGAGCGCTGCCTGATGCCGCGGGTACCCTGACGTCGGCAGGCAGACTCAGTACCGGTGGTGTGACATCCAGTACCGTGACCGCGACCTGCGCGCTGGTCGTATTTCCAGCGCTATCGCTGGCAGCACAGGTTACCGATGTGACACC
>JAGRIO010000206.1 GCA_020443225.1 Pseudomonadales bacterium | reverse complement strand
ATCGGTGAAGGTTCTGCTGACAATAGGGTTTTGATGCATGGACATTGTGTTCTCGATACTTGTACTGACGCCGCCTGAATCTTTGGCCCAATGGAATTCATGGGGTGCTTAGCGGCGCTGGTCCGAAGCCGGCTACACCCAGACCAAGGGCCAACCTGACCAGGTTTCATGGGGTTTTCTCACCCAATAGTAAACTGCGTGAACATATTGTGCCTCAAAATCCAGCAGAAGAACGAGAGAACCCGACATCAAAGCCTATTCGAGACCGGGCCGCGTTCGGATGGGCACAGCGGCTCAAACGTGTGTTCGCCATCAAAATCGATAAATGTGAGAGAAGTGTCGTGCGCCCTTCAGGTCATTGTATTGATTGAAGACTCGGGTGTCATCCAGAGGATCCTGAATCAGCTCTAGTCACCAAATGAGGGCCAGCCGGTTCACAGCAGGCTATTGTGAGGCATACAGGTCTGTGAGATTCTCAGGGCTCTGATATCAGCACAAGCGGGGACTTGGCGATGGAGCAGACTGACGATCTGGTTGAAAAGGCGAGCCTGTTCAATGGTGAGCCACAATACGAAAATTTCTGCAGTGTACAGACACAAAACACTATGAGCGAAATGGCACCCGCCTGGCATCCATATGATTTCCCGACAGGTCAGTCGATTCACCTGCCAACAAGCTATGAGTTCGGGGGTAGCAAAAGAAACTTGCACGCCTTGTTGGGTGCAACCCATACCTCGGCGCTTCTGGTGTTGCATAGGGGCGAAGTCCGTTATGAAAAATATTGGCTCACTGGTGGACGAGATATTCAGTGGATATCGATGTCTGTGGCCAAGAGTTTTGTGTCTGCGCTGGTTGGTATTGCAGTTTCAGAAGGGTTCATTAACAGTGTCAATGACCCAATCTCTGATTATGTACCTATGTTGAAAGGCAGTGCCTATGACGGCGTTTCCATTAAAAATGTTCTGCAAATGTCTTCTGGTGCACGCTGGAACGAAGATTACAGTGATCCGGAGTCAGAGATATTTCGCCTAAGCGAAGCAACTGGCCCGGGTGGTTCATTTGACGTATTTATGGCAACAATGCCGCGTGAAACAGAACCTGGCACCAGGTGTATGTATAACTCTGCTGATACTCAGGCCCTCGGGATGCTGGTAGCTGAGGCCACGGGCAAATCGCTGACAGCCTATATGCAGGAAAAGTTGTACACGCCACTGGGTATGGAGTCTACCGGTTACTGGGTTACCGATAGCTGTGGGCGTGAAATGGCCTATGCCGGGTTGCTTATGACGGCGAGAGACTTTGCAAAATTGGGAGAGCTGTATCGCAATCAGGGGATGTGGGCAGGTCAGGCGTTAGTGCCCTCAGACTACGTCGAACAATCGGTTCGAGCTGATGCCCCGCACCTTCAATCTGGCGGGCCTGTTGTCGGCGACCACCCGCTAGGCCCGGGTTATGGCTATCAGTGGTGGCTACCAGCTGGTGATTTGGGTGACTACAGTGCCATTGGTGTTTACAACCAATATGTCTACGTCAATCCAGCTGACGAAACAACAATCGTCAAGCTTTCTGCCAATCCAGCCTATGGCACCACCAGCAGAGAAGAAGAGAACAAGGATGTTGAAAACATTGCCGCCCTGCGATCCATCAGCCAGGTATGCCGTGCGATGTAATCTGCTGGCTTTTGCCTGTGCAGCTGGCGGGTTTTCTGATCTCGCGGGGCAAGGTTGCACGACGCAACGGTCTTTACAGAACCCAACCTCAGACTGTTAAACCCTTCAGCTGAAATAACCGCCAGGTTGAGGCTGAAAAATCAACCGGAATATTTCCACGCTGTCAAATCAACATCACGATTTGTGGTGTATAGACGTGCCCTATATTGATCAATCTGGTTTGTGCCCATCGGTTTCAACGTTTATGGTGCGCCCGCTACCAAAAATCAAAATCAAAGCTTTGATATATAAACAGGGGAGAAAGAGTTTGAATAAATTCTTTATGAAAGCTCTTCCAGTAGCCATTGCATCACTGACAGCGGGTAGTCTGACTACCTTGCCGGTTTTTGCAGAGGAAATGGAAGAAGTAGTTGTAACCGGTTCTCTTATCAGGGGAACCCCAATCGATTCTGCCACCAACGTCTCAGTGTTCAACCGTGACGAGCTGGATCTGTAGAACTCACCATCCATTCTGGACTTCACCAAGAACCTGAGCTTCAGCTCTGGTGTTGACGGTGAAACCAATCAGTTTGAGTCGAACGCAACTGAGGGGCTTGCGAACATCAACCTGCGTGGTCTGGGACCAAACAGATCGCTGGTACTGATCAACGGTCAGCGTCAGGTAGCCGTACCCACACGTCTGGGCGCCGGTCGTTTTGTTGATATCAACAACATGCCAGCCGCAGCCATCGAGCGAATCGAAATCCTGAAAGAAGGTGCTGCTGCAACTTACGGTTCTGATGCAATCGGCGGGGTTGTTAACTTCATCACTCGCAAGAATTTCAAAGGTTTCGAGCTGCAGGGTGGCTACACAGACATCGACCACAGTGATGGCGATGTAAACCTGAGTGCCATTTTCGGTACTGAAGTAGGTAACTTTGACCTTGTCGTGTCAGCCGGTTACAGCTCGCGCAGCGAACTGACACTGACTGATGCCGGCTTTGCCGACATCTCCGGGAAGTATTTCCCCTATGGTGGTTACTCTTCCATCGGTAACCCGGGAACCCTGTACGCCTTCTCTGACACCAACGCCACGGCAGACGGACTGGGTGCAGATACCATCATTGGTGTTGGCGCTGATCCCGGCTGTACAGATGTTGGTAACTTTGTCTCCGGCGGTGTCTGTTATTTCCAGTACACGCAGTTCGATAACCTGATCGAAGATGAAGAACACTGGCAACTGTTCGGTGAACTGAATGGTGAGCTGGGTGGTGGTCAAACCGTTCACCTGGAAGCGATGTATGCGAAGACTGAAGTACCCAACTGGGCCACTTCGCCTTCTTACCCACCACAGCAAATCATCGATCCTGTACAGAAGATCACGCCGGCTCACCCGGCCTGGAATAACTTCTTCGCTACCTTCCCGACCTTCCTCAATGGTGGTACCGGTGCAGACTACCTGATCATGCGTGGTCGTGTAGACGGCGCAGGTGCTTCTGGCCCACGCATTGGTCCGAGAGAATATGAAACCTGGCGTTTCGCCGGCACGATTGACGGTCAGCTGACTGACAATATCGCCTACAGCGTTCGTGCGGGATACTCGCACTCTGAAGGTGGTTTCCAGTCTCAGGATGCTTCTATCGCCCGAACCAAACTGGCCTTCAATGGCTTTGGTGGCGAAGGCTGTGGTGCGGTTCTGGATGCCAACGAAAACATCGTTACTAACGGTGCCGTTGCAGGTGCAGGCAACTGTAAGTGGTTTAATCCATTCTCCACTTCGATTCAGTCTGGCTACAATGGTCGCTTCCCGAATGCAAACTTCGACGCTGCGAACGCACGTGACGAAGCGCTGATGCAGTGGATCGACGAAGAATGGAAGCAGTTTGGTGAGAACGATCTGTACACCATCGAAGCAATCTTCCAGCAGTCTGGCGAAGGCATCGACGTCGCATACGGTATTCAGTACCGTCGCAATGATGTGAAGCAGGATCCGGGCGATCTGAACAATGTTCTGATCAATCCTTGTCGTGTACCAGGTGACACCACCTGTGCCAACAAGACCGGTATGCACAGCTTCCTGGGTGCTTCCACTCCATACGATCTGGATCAGGACGTCATCGCGCTGTTTGGTGAAGCTCAGTTCCAGCTGAATGAAGATCTGTCTGTTCAGGCCGGCGTTCGTTACGAGAACTACGGTTCAGATAAAACGACTTTCGACCCGAAAATCTCTGTTCAGTACTTCATCACACCTGAGCTGTCTCTTCGTGGTTCTGTTCAGACCACTTTCCGTGGTCCAAGCCCCAACGATACTGACCCCGGTTCAGCGACAGCACTGGCCTACGTAGGTGCAACACTGGCTTTCAAGGCAATCGATACCACCGGTAACCCGGATATCGAGCCTGAATCTGCCTTTACCTACAACTACGGTCTGGTGTACAGCGGTGAAAACCTGACTGCTTCCATCGACTACTGGGCATTTGAGTTTGAAAACCCCATCATCGTTGAATCCTACAACCAGCTGGCTGTTGCCTATGCCACTGGCGGCGCTGCCAAGGCAGCCGTTCAGGACCAGATCACCTGTCAGGGTGGTGTAAGAGACGGTTCTTGTGCGGCTTCTGGCATTGAACGTATTCAGGCAAATGTAGTTAACGGCCCACGGGTTGAGACTGCCGGTATCGACTTCTATGTTGACTACGGCATGGATCTCGCTGGCAATCCGCTGAATGTCGGTATGGAAGGTACTTACAACCTGAAGTACGACGTCTCTGCTTACTACCTGGGTGGTGTAATCGTAGCACCTGCCTATGAAGCAGCGGGTTACTACAACTTTGACAACGGTTCACGTCCGATTCAGGACCTGAAGATGCGTGCCAAGGCAAACCTGGGCTTCATGGACAACTACAACGCACTGTTGTTTGTTAATTATGTCTCAGATTACGAAGACCGTCGCGCCGGTGTGATTCCTGTCAATGGCGACACTATCGACAGTCACGTAACTTACGACCTGCACGTTTCAGGCAACTTCCTTGACGAAAGCCTGTCTGTCACTGCTTCTGTCATCAACATCAGCGACGAAGAGCCACCACTGGCTTATGGCGACCTGATGTATGACGCTTACACACACAACCCACTGGGTCGTATGTTTAAGGTCGGTTTCCGGTACAGCTTCCAGTAAGCGCTTCGGAATACAAAAACAAAAAAGGGCGGTTTTACCGCCCTTTTTTTATGCCAGAAAACTGGTACGTCATTTTCCGTTAAGACTCGTCTGAACTTGAAGACCTTTACTGGTTTCTGATAATACAAGGCACTAAGTTGTCAGCACCAGCACCAGCTTCTCTACTCAAGCTGCTCGTTAGATTTTGTTAACTCGTTGTCATCTGGCCTGGTATCAGTGGAAAATAACCATAATTTGTTCCCAGGGTCCTATAGCATCACGATTGGCGTTGGCCCGGCCATCTCCTTCTGCAACAACATATTTGTTATAAGCGCCCCTCAGGGAAATGATGTCGTTATTTTCCAGGCAGCCCTGACGGGTATGATTGACCAGGAAAAATCTTTCTTCTGGTCCCACAGCTGTGGAGTTAGCCATTAAATTGCCATCGCCATATCCTCTCCAGTAGTATCCACCTCCGGTTTGAATCGCCACCTGGTCATTGGTTTTGATACAACCTTGTCCTAATTTCCCCAGGGCCATTGTTTCCCAGGGACCAGGATTGTCCCGATTGGCATTTACTGTTGACGATGCGCCACCATTGCCTTCGTTAACAAAGTACTTGTTGTGATAACTCCTGAAGCTAACTGTTAAAGGCTTCATCGCTAAGTTTGATGTTTTCAAAGCTTCAACTGCAGCTAAAGCCTGGGCGGCGCGAGCTTGTGCTTGCTGGGCCAGATTGTGGTGATGGGCTGCTTCCTGTTGAGCTTGTTGAGCTCTTTGACTGGCAATTTGAGCTTGACGTACTAACGCAACATTAGCCGGGTTTTGTTGAGCTTGAGCGCGGGCTTGCTCAGCCTGAGCCACTGCTTGCTGAGCTCTCGCAAGAGCAGAACGAGCTTGATTTGCCTGTTCCGCAGCCTGAGCCTGGGCTTGTTGAGCCTGAGCATGAGCTTGCTGAACTCTGTCCTGAGCAGAAATGGGCGCGGACTGGGTAGTTCCTGCTTGCTCAGCACCAGCCTGGTTTTGTTGAGTTTGACCCCGGTCTCGAGCTTGCTGCGCTTGCTGCGCTTGCTGCATAGCACGAAGTCTGGCTTGCTGAGCCTCAGCCTGAGATTGAGCCTGAGCAAGGTTTGCGAACAGTAACAGTAATACAAGTACAATTTTCAAAGTGAATTCCCTCTATTGTGTTGCCTGAGCTTCAACCTTCACTGGACTACCCAGGAGATCAGCGTGTGGCGTTTTTTTTGTTCGCTATTTAAATGGAAAAGCCTAAATAGCTCATTTTGACACTTCAGAAACACTTACGTGTATGCTGCACAATTTGCTTAGCCTTTGATCAGCATTTATCGACCACCCATCTGGCATTTGATGCGCTCATGATGGAGTTGACGGTGGATAAGCAGAATTAACCACATTTCTCTGGCGATTTCCAAATATCTGCTTCAGGACGGGGTGCACCGGTTATCGGCAGAATTCAGACCAACAGATCACACCTCAGTCAGGGCACAATAACTGTCTGCTGAAAAGGCATCGCGTGATGAGCAGCGTGCACCACCGCCTCATTGACCTGATCAAGACCGAATACTGTGTTCTCGAAATGTTCCAGACTCAACAACCCTGACTGCACAAGCCTGATCAGAGAGGAGACTGCATGAGGCGGGTACATCCACACACCATGAATGGTGATGCAGTTTCTCATGATCCAGGGATAAGGCAGCGACAGATCATCACCACCCAGCATACCGACGCCACCCATCAGCACAATGCGGCCATAGGGTTTCACCGCCATCAGCGCGGTACGCACCTGCGTCGCGGTTGCCATGGGCGGCAGGATATCAAACACACAGTCAATCGGGCCTGGCGATGCGGCTATCATTCGAGCCCGGTCATCAGTCTCATCGCCGCGCATGGGAACCGTCCGCACTCTTTTACCAAAACGCTGTTGCAGGGCTTCCAATGCTTCAGGATTTCTGCCCGTTGCTATCACGCACCCTGCTCCCATGGCGATTGCCACGGCGACAGCACAACTACCGAAATTACCGGTGGCACCACTCACCAGCACGGTTTCGCCCGGCCTAAGATCTGCAGCCAGAAAACCACCGTAAGGAACCAGCATCGACCCTAGCCCGAGCCACTTAGCTGCACTCATTCCATCAGTCACCGCAATGGGCACGGCGTTTTCAGTTGGCACACGCATCTGCTCTGCCCAGGCTCCGTTCCCAAAATATTCTTGCAAGCGCAGTCCGCCTTCGCCGCGCGCGCTCCAACCCTGCAGCGTGATATCCGGATTATCGATACCGTCTCGAGAACAGATCGTAGGGTTGCA
>JAGRIO010000205.1:4824-7192 GCA_020443225.1 Pseudomonadales bacterium | reverse complement strand
TTTCGGTTCAATGAAGACGGAACCGTGAATACTGGTAGCGGTTCTTTCCAATTGGGCCAATATCCCCTGCTCCCTTGGGATCAGAACGAAAATGGCGCTGTAAATCTGCGTACACTTGTCAATACCGATACCGGACAATCCTGCCTGGAAGAGAGTGAATCCTGTCGGGCGGTTCAAATCAGAACACTTCAACCTCTCAAACTGTCTGGCGACCGGCTTTACGTGTTGGATTCTCTGGCCAGGCAATCTCCGCAGTTTAGCGAAGAGAATGAAGATGAGAATTTTGTTCAGATCATTCTACCAAGACTTACTTTTTTTGAAATTTATCAACTTGATCAGGATGAGGACGGCATACCCGACAGCGAAGATGATGACATCGACGGCGATGACGTTCTTAACGTGAATGATGAGTTTCCGGAAAACGATGAGGAATTCCGTGATACGGACGGAGATGGAGTTGGTGACAACGCAGATGAACTGCCTTTCGACCCAACCGCACATCGGGATTCTGATAGTGATGGCATTGGGGATAACAACGACAGTGATATTGATGGTGATTTGATCCCCAATTCAATCGAACAAACGCTGGGGTTGGACGCTTTCAACGCAGAGGATGGCCTGGCTGACGATGATGATGATGGATTCTCTAATGCTGAGGAGATAAATAGCAGAAGTGATCCGTTTGATCCTGATTCACTACCGGATGCACCCGGTATCATCGCTTTCTATGCGGTAAATACGACTGGTGTGGAAGGCGATATCCTTGAGGTTGCTGTTCATCGAATGCGAGGTGCAACCGGTGCGGTTTCCATCGATTATGTGCTTGATCTGGCTGGTCAGGTAGATGCCACAGATATGAGTGAAGCAGTCGGTGGTACTCTGACATGGGAAGCAGGAGAGATCGGTATAAAACGTATCTATCTTCCGCTGACTGAAGATTCACTGCTTGAAGGTATTGAGAAGGGACGACTGCGACTGACTAACCCTGTGGGTGGCGCTTTGCTTGGGCAGTCGGTGACTATGTTTACGATTGTTGACCGGAAACTGCTACCACAGGATGAGTTGGCACCCGGGTTAATCGGTATTGTTCAGCACCGGCCACACATATCGGAAGGTGAAGGTGCTGTCGAGATTGTTGTTGACCGGCTAGGAGGAAGCGAAGGCCGTGTTGGCGCTACGCTGGAAGTTGTCGCACCGATGACGGGATTTGTCCCACAACCCGTTCACCTTGAATGGGAGGATGGAGACGCAGAGCCCAGACGTGTCAGTATACCGGTGGTGTATGATCCTCTGGTCCGAGGCAGGCTTCGGTATGATCTGAATCTGACCCACCTGGAAGGGGGTGCGCAGTTCCTGCTGGGCGGCGCTGGCAGTTCGTTCCTGGTAACGGACGAGGACCCTTCCCCAGCTGGCGGTTATATCCGCTTTGCATTTGATCAGCCCTGGGTGAGTGAAAACTCAGGTTTTGCAGAAGTGGTTCTTACCCGAGACTATGGGGCTGAAGGTAATGCATCGGTCATTCTTGAATATCAGCCATTTAGCACTGCTTCTGAAAACGCGGATTTTGTAGCCTTTTCGGAGACCGTGGAGTGGGCGCCCGGTGAAATCGGTTCAAAGTCGGTTCGGATAGAAATTCTCGATGACGACATTGAAGATAATAACGAATTTATTTTCATGACCATCACTCCTGCCAGCTCCCATACGGTCATTGAGCCAGGTGCTGGAACCAGTATATTGGTGATTCAGGATCCCGAAGACCTGGATGACGAACTTGATACTGACGGTGATGGTGAGCCAGACCTGTTCGATAATGACGATGACAATGATGGCGTCACAGATTTCTTTGATGACTTCCCTACCGATCCGAATGAGTCACAAGACACAGACGGAGATGGTGTGGGTGATAATGAAGATCTCTTCCCGCTTGATGCAACAGAGTTTCAGGACAGTGATCAGGATGGTATTGGCGATAATACAGACGCAGATGATGACAATGATCTGATTGCTGATACAACAGAATTGTTGTTCGGTTTGAATCCACTTGACCCTGGCGATGCGGAAGCCGACTTCGATTCTGATGGTTTCAGTAATGCTGAGGAAGCTAATAGTGGTTCAGATATCAACGATCTGGGTTCGCTTCCCGGGCCCGGCGTCATCGAATTTGCGATTGGATCAACCTATGCGGTTGAGGGGCAGGACATTATTGTTCGTGTTCACCGTATGTTTGGGGCAGCGGGCAGCGTAAGTGTTACGTACGAAACGTTGCTCTCAGGCGATCTGGAGAGTGAAGATCTGATAACGCAGCCAACTGGGACGCTGACCTGGGGGCCGGGGGAAATAGGGGTCAAGTCTTTTGTAATCGGCACGG
>JAGRIO010000205.1:0-4814 GCA_020443225.1 Pseudomonadales bacterium | reverse complement strand
GTTGATGATGGTGATATTGAAGCCGTCGAGCGTGGCCGGGTGATCCTGAAAGATTCTACCGGCGGAGCCCAAATTGGTATTTCCTCTGCCATAGTTGGAGTCAGAGATAATGACGTTAACGTCGATATCCCGGGTCTGCAAGATCGTTTTTTCTTTACCGAATATGATCCGCGGGTGTCAGAGTCAGAGGGATTCGTCGATATCTGGATAGCTAAGAGAAGTGCATCCAGTGAAGTGGAGAAGGTTAGATTTTCTTATGGTGAGCTAAGTCCGACAGATGCTTCTTTCCATGATCCGTTCGTAAATGGACAGGCTGTACTAACATGGAATGCAGGCGACGTCGCGCCGAAGAAAGTGCGAATTCCCGTTCGGAATGAGCCTGAGAGTGAAGCGCTTGAACGTATCAATTTCCAACTTGATATTGATGGTCAGCAAATTGATGGAAGTGTTGTAACCATCATCGATGATGACTTCAGCAACTCCGGTGGTCGCGTGGGGACTTTTCAGAGGCTCGTCAGGGTACAGGAGGGTGTGGATCAAAATTATCTCGAATTGTTCCGTTTTGGGGGTAGTGCAGGCGATATCACTATCGAAGTGAGGATTCTCTCACCAGGAGGCGCGGCAGATAATACTGCAGATGCTGACGATCTGATCTTTGCTCGTGAATTTGTTAACTGGCGTGATGGAGAATCGGGAGCAAGGCTGATTCCTCTCAATATCACTGACGATGATATTGAGGAGATGGCTGAACTGTTTGTGATTAGTCTGAACGTTCAGTCCACATCAGCTGATTATGTCATGTCGATTGACTCATTTGACTTCAACAGAGAATTGACTGGTGGCGTGATTTTCGACGATGACATTGACGTTGTAACGGATACCGATTCAGATGGCGTTCCGGATTTCGTTGACGAAGATGATGATGATGACGGAGTTGCTGATAACTCTGATGCGTTCCCACTAGATGCCGAGGAGTCAAAGGATTCGGACGGAGATGGTGTGGGGGATGTTCGAGATCTTTATCCATTCGACCCTCAGGAGTCTGCAGATATTGATGGAGATGGTATTGGCGATAACTTCGATACCGATGATGATAACGACCTCATTTCTGATGAGACAGAATTGCTGAACGATATGGATCCTCTGAATCCGGAAGATGCATTAGCTGATCCGGATGGCGATGGCTATACCAATGCAGAAGAAGCGAATAGTGGTTCTGATATCAACGATCCGGATTCCGTACCTTCCGCTGGAATCATTGAATTTGCATCTGCCAGTACATCGGGACTTGAGGGGCAGAATCTTCATGTCAGGGTAAACAGAATTCTCGGTGCTGCAGGTACGGTTAGTGTGAGTTACAAACTGGTGCTGGAGGATTTGCTCAGTCCCGCTGATATCGTAGTGGTTAACGAGGGTGTGGTTACCTGGGATGCAGGTGATATCAGCCCCAAAATTATTACTATCCCGACCGTTGACGACGATATCTTTGAGACCTCAGAGCAGGGCCGGTTGCGATTGGAGAACCCATCCGGTGGTGCAGAGCTGGGTGGAGCATTTACCAGAATCGCAGTTCTGGACAATGAAACTGATCCTGAAGCTAGTGACCACCCGGGCTACATTACATTTTCGGCCACCGATCTTCGGGTTGTGGAATCGCAAGGTTACGCTGAAGTTGAACTTATCCGGCTAGATGGCTCCCTTGGTCCATTGGAGGCACTGGTTCGCTTCGGAAATTCGGATAGGGAAGATATAGCTAGTGGTGAATATCTATTGCGCTGGAAGAACGGCGATGTGGAGCCAAAAGTTATCCGAATTCCAGTAATTAATGATGATGAGGATGAACGACAAAAGGTGCTAGCTGTCAGTGTGGAAGGGTCGTCGATGCCAGCACGCTCGCTCTTCCTGACGGTGATTGATGATGATTTCAGTAATGCCTCAGGCCGAATTGGTCTGAATCAGCGGCGGTTTGTCTATCTGGAAAGTGATGGAGAAAGCACTATTGACCTCGTTAGATTAGGCGGTGCTGAGGGCATGGTATCGGCCACTATATCCTTCGATCAATTCGTGAGTATATCTGCTGCAGATCAGGAACTGGACTATCAGGTCGAGTCCCAGACGGTGAGTTGGGCGGACGGCGAAACCGGCGTGAAGTCTATTCCAATCCGGATTATCGATGATAGTGAAGTTGAGTCATTTGAACTCATTGGTGTCAGGATTAGTCTTGATGAAGCTACTGCTAGTGACACCGATGCGCTCCCACTTTTCGGAGACTTTGTGACTCCTGAATTCTTGACATTTGGCATCTTTGACAATGATATCGATGTGGCGCTCGATACGGATAATGATGGTGTCCCCAACATTGCTGATGTAGATGATGATGACGATGGTTTTTCCGATCAGGAGGATGTGTTCCCACTTGATGAATCTGAATGGCTAGACAGCGACGGGGATGGCGTGGGAGATAATGCGGATAGCTTCCCACTGAATCACAGCCTGAAATTTGATTCAGATAGTGATGGGATCGCAGATCAGCTCGATTACGATGTTGATGGTGACGGCATCGCCAATGAGTCAGAGTTGTTGGCTGGCCTTGATCCCATTGACCCTGACGATGCGTTTGCCGATCTGGATGGAGACGGTTTTAACAACGCAGAGGAAGTTAATTCCGGTTCTGACCCGGAGGATGCTGCGAGCGTACCAGGTGCGGGGGAAGTGGCTCTGGTTGCAGCGAATACACTGGCAGAGGAAGGAGGTGAGTTTTATATTCAGGCTCATCGCTATGGCGGCGCTGCCGGCCCAGTCTCAGTCAATTATGAGCTTATACCCGGTACGCTTCTGAGGTCCGATATTGTTCATTCGCTTGCAGAGAGTGATGAAGTTCCGATCTCTGGATCGATCAGCTGGGCGTCTGGCGAAACCGGTGTTAAGCGCATCGTGTTGTCGACAATGGATAATCCTATTCCTGATCCTGTTCGCATTGGTGAAATTCAGCTTACGTCTGTCGTCGGCAATGCCACACTTGGTAAATCTCATGGCTATCTGACTTTACTGGATGATGATCACAGTGCATTAGGCGCAGCGGTTCCGAACCGAGGGCGGGTGTTAATGACTTCACGTGGCCTTCAGGTCAATGAAGCTGAAGGCGTTGTTGAGATTGACTTTATCCGAATCGAAGGCGATGAAGGTGAACAATACGGAGAAGTTCTTCTTTTAGCTGGATCTTCTCCTCTGGAAGTCGCTACAGCTGTTAGCTCAGATTTCGATTTTAGTTACTCCCTTACCGGAAATGATATTGTTCATTGGGCTGATGGTGAACGTGGGTTGCGCACCCTGACGATTCCTATACGTCAGGACCGTTTATCTGAGAGTACCGAGCGAGTTGAAATTTTCGTCGATTCTCTGGTTCAGGATGGAAATGACTTTGTCGATAGAGCGGATCTGTTGATTCAGGATGGTGACCGGGTCAGTGAGCATGGGCTGATCGGCTTTGAGTCTCGCCTGAACCTTGTTGAAGAATCGCAGGGTGAATTGGAGGTGGTGCTGACACGCAAGAGCGGCAGTGTGGGTGAGGTAACAGCCAATATTACCCTGATTTCTGGTACTGCCCTTCCCGGTGAAGACTTTGCAGATTCCTCCTATTCTGTAACCTGGGCTGATGGAGATGCTGAACCAAAGAGTTTTGTTGTCACCATTCTGGATGATGCCCAGCAGGATGAAGATGAGTTTTTCCTGATGCGATTGACCATCGATTCGGATGGTTCACCGGTAGCGGATACCGGATTGCAGCGCCCTGCGAGCCCTGCAGCTTTCGGTGACGCTGAAGTGGCACTGGGTGTGATACTGGATGTCACTGATATTGATACTGGAATCGACACTGATGGTGATGGTATACCTGATTTTGCCGACCCCGATGCCGACAACGACGGCGTTGTAAATGCCCTTGATGCCTTTCCCCTTGACCCAACGGAGGTTTCTGACTCAGATGGCGATGGGATTGGCGATAATCAGGAAGCACAGATAGTTATAGATGAGGCAATTGCAGAGGTTAATGCGCAAAAAGCTTTAGTTGAACAGGCAAAAGTGGATTACGAGGCCGCTATCGTAGCAGAAGAAGCTGCGAAACAGGCGCTTGACCAAGCCACCCAGTCACATCAGGCTTTACTCAATGGTGGCGCAGCGCAGGTGGAAATTACTGCATCTTTAGCGCAACTTAATATTCTCCAGCTAGCTTATTCACAGGCGCAGATAACCCGAGTGACCAGGCAAGCGGAACTTGATGTAGCTAAATTCAATCTGATACTTTCTGAACAAAGACTACAGAGTTTGCTGGGGTGACGAATTTTGAGCCTGTGGTCGCGTAGTATGGTCGATAAGTAGGGTATGCAGTCATGGCGAGGTTGATAGGTTATGTGCTGATGGCGACGCTGCTTGCTGCGGTGTTGGTCGTTTACAAAATTCAGTCGAATCAGATTGAAAGCCTGATGGGGGAGGTTGCTGATCTCAAGCGTGAACTGGCGCAGAGAACGGTAGTCGAACGCAAGAAATCGCAAATGCTCCGAAAGCCTGCAAGCTATGATCGTTCTGCATTGTTGCTGGAGTCTGAGAACTTCTTATACGAGTCAGCCGAATCTATCGTGTCCTCGCGGGTTCCCGCGCTAAAGCAAACTAAATCTGATGAAAAGGCTATGGATAGGAGTGTAGTAGACACTACCCGACCCCGGCTTTTTTCCCTTGGCGAACCTGATCAGGCTGAAATCGATAAAGCCATTCGGGTATTTAAGGAACAGCAAAGCCTGGATGGTACACAAGGTCTG
>JAGRIO010000204.1 GCA_020443225.1 Pseudomonadales bacterium | reverse complement strand
TCCTGGCCTTCCAGCAATGCTGAACCCCGGGTGATCCGGCCCGGTGGCATTGGTATCAGCCCCATAATGGATTGCACGGTGACAGATTTCCCGCAACCGGATTCGCCGACAATGGCCAGCGTCTCGCCCTGCATGACATCAAAGCTGACGCCACGGACGGCTTTCACAGTGCCGCCGTAAGTGGCGAACTCTACATTGAGGTCCCTTACCTCGAGAATTTTCTCAGTCATAGCTTATTCTCTGGACCTCATGCGTGAATCCAGCGCCTCAGTCAGGCCGTCGCCCAGCAGGTTGAAGGCCAGCACTGTGATACTGATAAAGGCTGCGGGGAAAATCAGTTCATGAGGGTGACTCAGCATAGTCTTCACCCCTTCGTTGCACATGGAACCCCAGGATGGTGTGGGTGGTGCAACCCCCATGCCGATAAATGACAGGAAGGCTTCAGTAAAAATAGCTGCCGGAACGGCGAAGGTGAGGGTGACGAGAATGACTCCCATGGTGTTAGGCAGGATGTGCCGGATGATCAGGTAGTGATCCTTAGCGCCCAGCAGGCGCGCCGCCTCAATATAACCGTTGTTGCGAATCTGCAGTACCTGGCCCCGTACCAGCCGTGCAGTACCCGGCCAGCTCAGCAGTACCATGGCAATCAGCATAGGCATAATGCCACTTTCACCAGGACCTATGCCAAAAGCAATCTTGAACAGAATCATGAACAGCAGGAAGGGTAAGGCGACGACGAAGTCGGCAAAGCGCATCAGGGTGGAATCGACACCACCGCCAAAGTAGCCGGCAAAACCTCCGTACAGAATGCCAAACAGCACATACAGAAAGGGAGCACAGATACCGATAAAGAGCGACACCCTTGCGCCTTCCATCAGCCGGGCGAGCATATCACGACCAAGATAGTCGGTACCCAGCGGATGAAACTCCAGCTGAACCTCATCGCCAAAAGCAGCATCTGAGTCTGGCTCCAGCAGCCCTCGCTGAATGGCTTCAGTCTTGGTGATAGCGGCTGCTGGCGAGACTTTCAGCGTAGTGTAGGCGTCAGACTCATCAAAGCCGTCAGTGGACACAATGGAGTAGTAATAGTCCTGCTGATTGAGACTCAGTCTGTCGTCGTAGCTTATCTCATTGCCGGTCATGGTGTTGCCAAGTGGCAGACCCAGATCGTTCAGCCCTTCTGGTTCATGGGTGTTGCGGTAGATAGCGTAACCACCGGCACCGTCTACGGGCTCCCAGGCTATACGAATGTGTTGGGTCGTGGCGTCGCCGACCACCCGCAGACCTTGCGGGGCCGGGATAACATCAGGATATTCTGCCGGCTCCTCTGGATGATTCGGGTCAATCAGGGTCTCTTCGCGCTCAAAAGGACCCACCAGAATAGCTGACCGGGCAAAGGAAGGGGGTTGCGATATCTGGTTCAGATCCTGCAAAGCCGGATCTACCTGCCAGATGAGCGGACCGATCAGAGTAAATAGCCCCAGCGCTATAACGATATACAGTGAAATCAGAGCGCGGGTACTTTTCTTCAGTCTTATCCAGGCGTCCTGCCAGTAGGACAATGATGGTCTGGAAATCTGTTCGACGCTGATGCTGTGCTCAGCACGGCTGAAATCGGGTGTCATGTTCATTTACTGTAACCTCACCCGGGGATCAACAAAGCCATATAAAATGTCGACGATAATGACCATTAATACCAGAAAGGCACCATAGAAAACCGTTGTGCCCATGATGACGGTATAGTCGAGCTGCTGAACAGCCTGCACAAAATAGCGGCCCAGCCCCGGAATCGCAAACACCAGCTCCACCACGAAACCGCCGGTGGTAATGGCCGCAATCTGTGGGCCGAGTACCGTGATCACGGGCAAAATGGCGTTGCGAAGCTGGTGCCGGAAGAATATCCGGGTCGGCGACAGGCCCTTCGCTTTGGCGGTTTTGATATAGTCCTCATTTACCACCTCCAGCATGGACGAACGCATCAGGCGGGTTAGCAGCGCCATAGTACCCAGTCCCAGCACCAGTGCCGGCATGATCATATGCATAAAGGTACCCCAGCCAGCCACCGGTATCATGGAATAGCCCACCAGACTATTGATATTAACCAGTAGTAACTGGCCCAGTGCGGCAAATACAAATCCCGGTACCGAAATACCCAGAATCACCAGAAACATGATAATGATGTCAGGCAGGCGGTTGCGGTAGATTGCGGTAAGGGCGCCCCAGAGGATGCCGCCGGCTGCCGCGAAAATAATCGCCAGGACACCCAGTGTCGCTGAAACCGGAAAGTGATCGCGGATGATATCGTTGACCTGACGATTCTGCTGAGTGAATGAGATGCCAAAATCACCACTCAGCATGTTCTTCATAAAGATGAAATACTGTTCTGTGACGGGTTTATCCAGTCCGTACTTGCGTTCCAGATTCTTGCGGATCTCGGCGGTCACAGCCTTGTCATTCATCAGCGGGTCACCGGGCACGTTATGCATGGCAATGAAGGTTGCCGTTGCAATGAACCAGACGGTGATGATCCCTGCCAGTAGTCGCTTAAGTGTATACGCCAACATTTATTTGATTACCCGCGCATGACTGAAATCCGGATCTGGTCCAACAACACGTCGGGCGACACCGCTGACCTTCGGGTGCAGCAGATAAATAACACCCTGCTCGTACTGAGGCAGAATCACCGCTTCATCAAACAGAATCTGCTGTAGCTGACCCATGGCATCCATTCGGACCTGTGGGTCTGCGCTGTTCATGGCAACCCGGACCCACTTGTCATATTCCGGGTTGCTGTAGCGCCCGCGGTTGTTAAGGTTCCAGCTTGCAAACAGATCGCCAAAGGTCATCACGTCATCAAAGTCGGGACCCCAGCCAGCGCCGACGATGTCAAACTCGCCAGCGGTCATTTTCGCCAGACGTTGCTTGAAGGTCTGTATATCAATCTTGATATCCAGATCCAGCCGTGCCTTAAGGAGCCCCTGCATGTACTCGGCCTGCTTAGCTGCGGTGGGGCTGTCGCTGACCAGCAGTACCAGCGGTGGGAACTTATCTATCCCCAGTTCCTGCCTGGCCTGTTCCAGATATTTTTTGCCCAGGGCTATGTCGATGGTGGCTTCTGGCGCTTTATATTCCTTACGGAATTTATCGTTGACGCCCCCCAGCCAGACCGGGAACAGACTCTTGCCGGGCAAATTCCCTGGCGTTGCCAATACCTTGTTGACCATCTCATCGGCATCGAATACATGCTGAATCGCTTTGCGTAAATTAACGTTTCGGGTGATCCGTTCAGGGCGATGGTTATATTCGAGGAAAAACACTGAGCCCGTCGTAAAGCGCCGGATACGGAACTTCTGAGTCAGAGCATCTTTGTAGGTTTCACCGTCGAGACGAGTGAGAACAATTTTGCCATCGATGAACAGGTTCAGTCTTGAGCGGGTGTCGGCGGTGATGTACTCGGCGTTAATAGCATTCAGGCTGATCGCATCTTTGTTCCAGTAGTGCTCGTTCTTCACCATGTGTAATGAGGCGCTGTGAACCCAGTCCTTGATACGGAACGGACCGTTGTACAGCAAGTCGTCGGCATCAGCGCCATACCTGTCGCTCTTCGATTCGAAGAACTTGCGCTGGACAGGATAGTAAGAAGTAAAGGCTGTCAGCTTTATGAAATAGCCGGTAGGCCGTTCAAATTCAATTTTCAGTGTGTAGTCATCAATGGCACGGACGGCAAGGTCCTCCGGCTTCATCTTACCCTGGTTGATAGCCTCGCCATTTTTCAGCGGGTACAGAATAAAGGCGTATTCTGAAGCGGTTTCCGGTTTCAGCGTGTTTTGCCACGCAAATACGAAGTCGTCAGCGATTACCGGGTCCCCATTGGACCACCTGGCATCTTTACGCAGCCAGAAAGTCGCGCCCTTGTCATCAATTTCCCAGCGTTCTGCCACACCGGGCACCACATTCCCACGTCTGTCATAGCCAACCAGGCCTTCCATGACGTGACCCAGCACCATGATGCTCACCTGGTCGGTGGCTTTCATACCATTAAGTTGCGGAGGCTCCTGAGTCAGAGCAATGGTGATTTCCTGATTGTCGTAGTCGACAGCCGTGGTTTCGAATTCGGCGCTGAGAACAGTGGCATTAGCCAGGCTCAGCAAAAAAAGGGCGATCAGTTGCTTCAGGGGGGTTCGCATCCGTACCTCTGACTTACAAAATTGTCCGAAAGTGTATCATATTCAACCAGTTATCCGTGCACGGGAACCACATCAAAGGCCACCGTAATTCGCTCTTCATCAGAATCAAACGGCACGGTGCCATGCCACATATAAGAAGGAAACAAGACCAGCTTGCCGGGCTCTGGCTGCTCAAACTGAAAAGGTTCTACGTTTTTGGGCAGGGAAAGGTTTGGTTCGCCGAAACTGATCCAGCCTTCACGATGGTCTGTGTGACGAACACGTTCAGGGACTTTCACATAGTAGGCAGAACTGAACCATCCCATCGGATGGATGTGCTGAGTATGATAGCCCTGTTTCCGAAGCCTGACGGACCAGGAACCACTGAAATCAAAATCCGGACCGCCCCGGAAAGCCGGGTAGGGGGCAGGCTCCTGGCTCACCCTGGCGATATGCTGTGCAATGACGGTGCGCAGTCCAGCCACCAGTGCGTTGAGCACGGGTTCTTCACGTCCAAACAGATTTCCCGGCGTCTGGGTGCCTTCCCGCAGAGTCTGCTCATAAGGGTGTTCCTTCCCGGTGTGTAAACCGGTCAGATAGTCTGCGAGCGCCCGATTGAAGGCTGCGAGATCGGGATATCCCTCTGGTACTGGCAGGCGATAACCTGCGATCAGTGCCGGGTTTGCCAGGCGATCTGCATCCGGATCACCCAGAATCTGTAAACCGGTCATGTAGTGGGCGAGCGCCATCTGATCATTCGGGAAGCGGCTCAGAACGTCCTTTAACACGATAACCGCCTTGTCAGTCTGGCCAGCGCAGAGCAGGGTGATTCCGTAAGTAATTCTGCAGTTGTCATTGGCTCCCGGTGCAGTCAGGGCTTGTTCGTGTAAAGCTATGGCCGTTGGGTAGTCGCCTGCCTGGAAATGGCTGCGGGCCAGCATATCCAGAAAGGGCGCCTGCCCGGTATCAATCCTGTTCCCGGCCTGCCGCAGGAAGTTCATTGCCTCGGTATTTCTGTCGACGGACAGCAGGGCATCGGTATAGGCCAGTGCCAGTGCGGGAGTCATATTGCCGGCATCGAATACCTGCTCATAGGATTGAAGGAAATTTTCCTGCTCGCCCAGCACCCATAGCGTGGCGCTCAGGTTATGGTGTGCATCCACATAGTCCGGCGCAACTGCGATGACGCGCCGGTAGCATTCTGCTGCTTCTTCGAGCCGGCCAAGATCACTCAGGGCGTTGCCTTTGTTCTGCCATATTTCAAACCGGTCGATGCCGCTAGCTGCCAGCCGGTCGTAGCAGTCCAGTGCCAGCTGTGGTTGATTGTTCAGTCGTAAGGCTACGCCCAGATTGTGTTCCGCCAGTACATAATCTGGTCTCTGAGCGAGTGCCTGTTGAAACGTCTGAATGGCGGCAGGGAAGTTATTCTGCTGCTGGTAACTGAGGCCCAGGGCATTCAGCAATGTCGGCTCGCCAGGTATAAATCGCAGGCCTGAATTCAGTACAGTTTGCGCATCAAGGGGTTGACCAATATCCATCAGCAGCTGAGCGAAGTTCCGGTAAGCATCGGCATAGTCGCCCTGTTGTGCAATCGCGGCCTGATAGTGACGGATGGCTTCATCGAAACGATTCAGACGTCTGAGTGCATTGGCAAGGTTGTTGTGAATTGCGGGTTGCTGGGGACTGATTCGCAGGGCTTCCTGCATCCATTGGACAGCTTGTTCATATCTGCCGGTTCTACTGCAGATGAGACCCAGCAAGTGTCTCGCGTCAACGTGTTGAGTACGATTTACGATATTCAGCAGCAATGTTTCGGCTTGTTCGAAATCATTGTTCTGAAACGCAGATATGGCTGCTTGCATCTGATTCATTGTGGACGGCTTTGGTGGTTATCACCTGAACTACAGCGGCAAATGATTTGGCCAGTCAGTTGATAAGCGTGAATAAATGTTAAAAAAAAAAGGAACGGCAAGTTTCCCTGCCGTTCCTTCCTGTTAGGAACGATGGTTCCTGTTCAGTCTTAGAACTGAGCAGAGAACTTCACGTACCAGGTGCGACCGAATACATCGTAAGTCGCTGGGTAGGTGTTAGCCTGTTCCTGGTTGTCACCGATGATGGGTGGATCAGTGTCGAGCAGGTTGTCGATACCAACAGTGACCTGGTAGTTGTCGTTGATGGCGTAAGAGCCAACTACGTCAAAGTAGTTTTCACCATCCAGGTTTTCTGTGTAGTAAACGAAGCTGTCGTCGTCGTCACTGGTTTCGCCAACGTATCTCCACAGCAGCTGAGCAGTGATGTTGTCACGGGCCCAGTTGAAGGTGACACGGTGCTTGTACTCGGGTACAGGTTCGCCACAGTCGTTACCGAACTCACCGGCACAGGTAATAACAGCTGCACCTTTGAAGGGCTCGAAGTCACTTTCCTGAGTGAATGTACCAACGTAGTTAACGCGCAGGCTGCCATCGAACAGTTCAGTATCGTAGCTGGCCAGTACGTCGAAGCCGTTCAGCGTGATCGACGCAACGTTCTGTGACGTCGTAGCTACGAAGTCAATGGTACCATCAGCACGACGGGTAATGGCGTTACAGAAGTCTGAACCTACACCACCAGTGGCGTCAGCCGGATTGTAACAGGTAGACAGTACGTTGTTGGCACCACCACCGAAGCTGGCTACTGCGTCTTCGATTTCAATGTCGAAGTAGTCAACACTGAAGGTCAGGCCTTCAACGAAGTCAGGGCTGTAGACAAAACCTACAGTGTAAGTGTCAGCCTGTTCTTCAGTCAGGTTCGGGTTACCACCAGACAGTTCACGTACCTGACCGGCAGCCAGGTTCAGAGCTGGTGAGCCAACCAGTGCAGCAGGAACACCAGTCGCAGTACAGATAGCTGCAACGGCTGCATCAGGGTTACCTTCAGCGGCACAAGGGTCGCTTGAGCCAGGGAAGCCTTCACCCTGAGGTGAGAACAGTTCACCGATGTTCGGGGCACGTACCGCAGTGTTGAAGCCAGCACGGAATCGCAGCTGGTCATTCA
>JAGRIO010000203.1 GCA_020443225.1 Pseudomonadales bacterium | reverse complement strand
CAAGCCTTACAAACTCACCCCGTATATCGGTATTGCGGAAAATAAATCGCTGGGAATGATCTGTCGCCATAATCTCGTCTGCTAGAATAGTGGGCATCTGCCCGAAGGGACGGCAGATTATCATCCCGACACGAAGACATAAAATAACTTTCAGCAATGATTTCGCCGTTACTGAAAGCCATTTGGTGAGGCCCTCTGAAGGAGCAGTGGTCGAGCACCCAAAGCCCGGCATACTGATTTAATCTGATGACGCTAACCCTTATTTTCGCTGTTTTCCTGTTTGGCATTGCAGTGATGCTGGTCCTGCCACGAACCGGTCAGAACGGCATTGTCTATGTTGGTCTCGGCTGGTTGGCCATGCTGATCACTGTGCCTTTCCTCGGTACTGCCGTCCCCTACTCTGTCGAATTGTTTCTGTCCGCTGTGCCACGAACCCTGTTTCCGGCACTATTGTTGTTTGGCACCCTGCTACTCACCGGCTATGGGCGGCGTCTGCAGGTCGTCGTGCTGGGTATCACCATCGGACTGGCCAGATTTTTCATCGCCAGCGAAGTTTCCCCGGAAATGGCGACTGCCATAGCCACACTGTTCCATGTGGCCGCCTATGCCACCACCGTGTGGGTATTATTGAGACCCGCGAACTCCCAGAAGCCTGATCTGCTTACTTACCTTTTATGTGCTGCTTACCTGGCGCTTGCTGCCCGGGAAGCCTGGGGAGCCGTGATCGGCATGACAACCGGTGAAGGTGTTTCACCATTCTGGTGGGCCGCTATTGGTGCACTGGCAGCCGGTCTGCAGGTAGTCCGGGTATTCCAGCGCTTCATCAACCGGGAGACCCGCCTCTCCGACCAGCTGGCCAATCAGCACGACAATCTGCGTTCTCTGGAATCGCGGCTCACCGCACTGATCGGCAACACTTCAGATCTGATCATCGAACTTGATGAACAGCAGCGCGTGCTCTATGTGGGCGAGAATTCAAAGTTGCTGTTCGGCTACGATTCCGATCCCGCAGGCTGGGATTTAAGCCATATCATTCATCCTGATGATCTGGCCCTGGCTCTCACCTGGCCGGAACAGACGCCGCTCAATCAAAGCAATCTGCGCCCACCTATCAGGGTGTTTGCAGCTGACGGGGATATCCGCTGGGTTGAAATCACGACCCGTCGCTTCATGGCTGGCAACGAGCCTCACACGGCGGTGGTGGTCAGAGATATCACCGGGCGTATTGCCAGCGAAATGGCGCTGGAGGAAGCCAATCAGCGTTTCAGGGCGATTCAGGAAAATTCCAGGGATGTCATCCTCGAATTTGACCAGCAGGGAGAGGTTACCTGGGTAAGTGAAGATTCCGCCGCCATGCTCAGCTATGAACCGGAAGAACTGACAGGCCTGACGGCAAAGGAACTACTGGCGCTTTTCAACGCAACGGCCTACGACTCTCCCGGAACCAGCCGCAACTACATCTACAGCCATCAGATACCCTTTTCTGATCAACCGCTAAGCAGTGTGCAGGCCATTACCGACCGCCATGGTGACCGGCTGTGGATTGAAATTTCGGCATCGACCTTTACCCGCAAAGATGGCTCTGTCGGCGGTCTGGCATCGCTCATAGATATCACTGACAGGGTTAAACTTCAGGAGCAGTACAGCCGCGGCAGAATTATCGAAAGCCTGGGAATGCTGGCGGGTGGTGTCGCCCACGACATTAACAATCTGCTGAGTGTGATCCAGGGCAATCTGGAAATACTGATCGATGAGGTTGCCGTCGCGATGGACAGTGCCTCTCTGGCACGGGTTGAGGTCGCAAAGTCCGCTATCCGCAAAGCTTCTGATATTGCCAACGAATTGCTTATTTATTCAGGTCAGGGCCATTTCAATCTTCAGACGACCGATCTCTCGGCCCTGGTCCATCATCTTGAACCTCGTCTCCATCGCGCCACCATTCAACCAGAGATGATTGTGACCCAATTGCCGGGGGCACTGCCCTTCGTTCAGGCAGATCAGGACAAGCTTTCTCAGTTAGTCCTTGCCCTGGTGGATAACGCCGCTGAAGCTTCTGATCCCAAGCAGGGACAAATCATTATCAGCACCGGCTTTGCCCGTTACCAGGGAAAACCTCATGTTTACCTGGAGGTAAAGGATAATGGCGAGGGTATGGATGAGAAAACCCGCATCCAGGCTTTTGACCCTTTTTTCACCACACGGTTTACCGGTCGCGGGCTCGGTCTGGCAACAGTTTATGGCATCGTGGAGGCACATAATGGCCAGATTGAGGTAAACTCCGCGCCGGGCAAAGGAACCATCATTCGAATTTATTTTCCTTCCGGGGATATGGAAGACGGGATGATGCCCGAAGACAAGGCGCTCGAAGCTGCCGCCACAGCCAGCGGCAGTCCGCAACCGCAAGCATGGGCGGAGGGCTCTGCACGAGCAGCGAACCAGAAGGATGAAAGCACGTTGAGTGGCATGGAAGACAGCACCCCTGACAGCATCATACTGATTGCAGATGACGAGAGCCCGATTCGGTTGATTGTCACGGAGATTCTGACCCGGGCCGGGTACAAGGTGGTATCAGCTGCAACGGGTGAAACTGCTCTTGATCTCGCGCGTGCCTGCGCCGATAAACTCTGCCTTGCTCTGCTTGATCTGGAGATGCCGGACCCTGGTGGCAGGGATCTGGGGGATGCGATTCTTGCAGTCGCACCACAAACCCATGTGGTTCTCATGAGCGGTCACAATCTCGAACCCAATGCGCCTGAACTGGGTTCCTATCAGTTCCTTGGCAAGCCTTTCTCTTCCGCAGAGTTACTACAGATGATCCGCAATCTGCTGGACACTGAGTAGTTTTTGCACCTCAGTCAGCAATTGTTCGGGCAGATAGGGCTTGCGCAGCACGGCGCGGGGACCGTGGGCCTCAGACATGCTTGCCGGAAAATCACCCACTTCACTGACATAGAGTCTGGGAATATTCGCCAGCCCGCCTGCTTCTTCCAGTTCCGTACCCGTCAGGCTGAGGCTGGTATCGATAATGATGAGATCCGGCCGGTAGTCGCTGATCACCGGTTCCCAGTCTGCCCGTCTGGCACTGCTGCCTGTTACAACCTGCAGACCGGCCTCTTCCAGGACCCGTTGCCCAAGTAGCCTCACCTCCTCGCCTGCCTCGAGAAACAGCACCTGCCCTGTTTGCTGCCACAGATTCTCTGCTGCCAGCTCCAGTCCATGACTGGCCGGTACCTCATGCGACAGTGGCACCACCAGTTCAAAGGTTGAACCTGCCCCCGGCTGACTGAAGGCAATCAGTTCACCACCATGGCTTAGCGCGATACCTCTGGCAGCTGCCAGACCAAGCCCACGGCCATTAACCTTGGTACTGAAAAAGGGATCAAACGCCCGGCGCAGGGTTTCCTGATCCATTCCCTGACCCGAATCGGCAACCGTGACGGTGCCATAGGTACCGGCACTCAGCCCTGCTACTTCGTTCTGTGCCAGAACCCGGATGGCAGTACGGATATTGATAAAACCACCCTGATCCAGGGAATCGACGGCATTCATCATCAGATTCAGAATGATCTGCCTGATCTGTGAAACATCGCCTTTTATCACCGGGTTCTGTGCCTCACAACTCAGCTGCAGCCTGACATTATCTGGCAGTGTCACCGCGATCAGCTGTTGCATGCCTTCCACCACCTGATTCAGCGACACGGGTTCTGGTGTACTGTCTTTCTTCCCTGCATAGGCCAGTAGCTGATCACACAGCTCTGCTGCGGCCACAGAGGTCTCTCTGATCGCCTGCAGATGACCGGCCAGCGCAGCGGGGTCGTTGGCATGCTTCCGGCCAAGTTCTGTATTGGTCATGATCAGTTGCAGAAAATTGCTGAAATCATGCGCAATACCACTGGCAAGCATACCCAGACTCTCAAGCCGCTGATTTTCTGTCGATTCAATCATTACCCGGCTGATATCTTCAGCCCGCGCCAGCGACTCACGCAAACTGACCCGGTAGGAACTGCTGATGCCATCAATCACCAGAGCAACCAGTACAATCATGAGGAGCGACAGCACAATCGAGCGTGGGTGATAGAGCACATGCTGAAAAGCACTGAGAAACCAGAAAGTACCGAGGGCCAGTACCGCGTTCAGGGCAAAGACCAGCCAGAAACTTCTGCGGTTTGGCAGGAAGCCGGCAACACAGACTGGCAGAACCAGCAGCATCAGCATTGTGGGATTGTTAGCGGCTTCTACATAAATGCTGTAGGGGACAATAAGAAAGATAAAGCCGACGACGCCGATAAAGACTTCGTTAATATACCCTCGGTTCAGCCCCGTCAGCATCAGTAGCAGCGCGGCCACTACACAGCCGTTGCGCAGCAGCGGTTCAATGCTCTCACCATTGCTCGCCCAGTCCGGGACCAGCGCAATCAGGAACATGGCAAATATGGTGAGCGCCAGGGTAATCTTAAGCACCTGCCCCAGCAGCCGGCCCTGAGCCTGCAGCACCAGGGTCTCCAGATGGGTATCGCCATGCATGGCTGGCTTGTTCACCCGATGATCAGATGCCATCACGGCGATACTGCTCAAACATGGGAATATAACTGGCATTGCCCTTTCTGAGGCGCGCCAGTTGTTTGTCTGAAACGGCGCCCGTGATTCTGCCAGGCACCCCCAGCACAAGACTGTGATCAGGGATCACCATGCCGGGACTGACCACACAACCAGCGCCAATCACACAAAACTTTCCGATTACAGCGTCATCAAGCACGGTGGCATTGTTTGCTATCAGGGTGTTATCACCGATTTCCCGGCAGTGCAGTACCGCCCCATGGCCAACAATCACATTGTTACCGACAGCAATACCATCACCGGAATGCACCACCACATTATCTTCAATCACAGTGCCAGCCCCGATTCTGATAACAGCAAAATCCCCTCGCAGCACCGCACCTGGCCAGATACCACTGTCCGGCCCAATGATGACATGACCCATTACCAGAGCCGTTTCGCTGATCCAGGCAGACTCATCGATCTGCGGCACATGGGCGGCGAATTTCCTGATCATCCTTACACCCGCTTTATTGTTATTGTCTTTGAATAGCCTGCTTAACAGGAAATTTCTCCCTGAGCAAGATATCTGCCCTGTTGATTGACCTGCCACGGGTAAGCCAGTGCCGGTGAAACCGCTGGTAACTATGCTTCGCACCTATAAAGGGTTATCTTTGAAGGCTGCATCTCAATACCCAATCAGGAGGGGAAATATGAACTTTGAATTTTCAGAGGAGCAAAACCTGCTACGGGAACAGGCCCGTGGCTTCCTGCAGGATAACTGCTCCCCCAAAGTAGTCAGAGAAGCGCTGGAGTCCGGCGGTCCCTTTAACCAGGGACTATGGGGCAAGGTTGCGGAAATGGGCTGGCTGTCGACGGTGATTCCGGAAGAATATGATGGCCTTGGGCTCAGCTACCTGGAACTCTGCGTGATTGCGGATGAAATGGGCCGGGCAGTGGCACCCTTACCTTTCTCCTCATCAGTCTACCTGGCCACAGAAGCCTTACTCGCCTGTGGAACGAACAGCCAGAAAGAACAATGGCTGCCGAAACTGGCGAGCGGCGAAGTGGTAGCGACGTTTGCACTGGCAGAAGGACAGGGGCAGACCACCCCCAAAAACCTGCAAACCAGTGTGAGTGGGGACAAAATCAGCGGCAGGAAAGTTGCCGTCGCCGATGCGGCCTATGCTGATCTGTGCATTGTGGTTGCCAGCAGTACCAGCGGTGATGGCGCGGATCTGTATCTGGTTGACCTGAATCAGTCTGAAATCAGCCGTGAAGACGTCCCTACCCTGGACCCAACCCGGCCACATGCCAACCTGACCTTCGCCGGCGCCAGCGCCGAATTGATGGGTGAGGCCGGAACTGGCTGGGCCGCCACCAATAATCTGCTTAACCGGGCTGCAATTCTTTTTGCCTGGGAGCAGGTCGGTGGCTCCGACACGGCGCTCGAAATGGCCAGGGAATATGCCCTGGGCAGATATGCCTTCGGACGCCCGATTGCCAGTTATCAGGCCATCAAACACAAGCTGGCGGAGATGTATGTGCGCAATACCCTGGCCCGTTCTAACTGTTACTACGGTGCCTGGGCCCTGAACACCAATGCCGCGGAACTGCCTGTCGCCGCTGCCAGCGCGAGAGTATCAGCCATTCAGGCTTACTACTTCAGCGCCAAGGAAAATATTCAGACCCATGGTGGCATGGGTTTTACCTGGGAGTTCGATTGCCAGTTCCATTACCGGCGTTCGAAACTTCTTTCACTCGTCGTCGGTAGTGAAGGCCAGTGGGCCGACAAACTGATTACCGCCATCGACCAGTCGTCAGCAGCCTAGGAGAAGATTCAACATGGATTTCAATGATACAACCGAAGAAGCAACATTCCGTAACGAAGCCCGTGCCTGGCTGGAAGCCAATGTACCGGCCGAGTCTGAACTTGCCGGCCTGGATGACATGGCCCGCGCCAAACTGTGGCAGAAACGCAAGGCAGATGCAGGCTGGGCCTGTATTCGCTGGCCGAAGGAATATGGCGGGCGTGGCGCTGATGCCATTCAGCAGGTAATCCTGAATCAGGAAGAAGCCAAGGTCGATGCACCGGGTACCGGTTTTTTTGGTATTGGTCAGGGCATGGCAGCTCCGACTCTGATGACCTGGGCGACCGAAGAACAGAAGCAGCGCTACCTGCCAAAACTTGCCAGTGGGGAAGAAATCTGGTGTCAGCTGTTCAGTGAACCCGCTGGTGGTTCTGACCTGGCAGCACTGAGAACCAAGGCCGAACGGGACGGCGACGAGTGGGTCATCAACGGCCAGAAGATCTGGACTTCCGGCGCACACTATTCTGACTACGGTATTCTGGTGGTCAGGACCGATCCCAATGTGCCAAAGCATCAGGGCCTTTCATATTTCTTCCTGGACATGAAGTCACCTGGGGTGGAAATCAAACCAATCAAGCAGATTTCCGGCGCCTCAAATTTCAACGAAGTGTACTTCACTGATGTCCGTATCCCCGACAGTCAGCGCCTTGGTGAAGTCGGTCAGGGCTGGCAGGTCGCACTGACCACGCTGATGAACGAGCGTGCTTCTATCGGCGGTGGCAGCGGTGGACCCAGCTTTGAAGAATTGATGGACCTGGCCAGAGACATGAATCTGAATGACAGGCCAGCACTGGAGGATGGTAATGTAAGAACCAAACTCGCCAACATCTATGTCCGTC
>JAGRIO010000202.1 GCA_020443225.1 Pseudomonadales bacterium | reverse complement strand
TGACTTCCGCAAAGGCACCGACGCCAACCCGCTCTGGCATTTTCTCTTTATAGACTTTCACCCGTTCCATGCCACAGCTGGGTGAGTCTTTCTTCAGAATGTATCCCGAAAGACCACCGATCTGACCGGCAATGCGTTCGCCATAGGATTTCAACCGGTCAGTATAGTCTTGTGAACCATCGGCCACGCCAATCACCCGAATCTCATCGCCCTGCTCTGCCAGCCGAATGGGCGGGCGTGGAATCCCCAGCCCAATGGCCACTTCAGGACAGAAAGGCGTGAAGTCAAAATACTGACCGAGGGAATGAGTGATATAGCGGTTATGCTTGTGTCCGCCGTCGAACCGGACCTCTTCTCCCAGCAGGCAACTGGAAATACCGATTTGGGGGGCTGGGGCGGTAGATGCTTCCATAATGACTCCTGTTTGCAATGCCCGGACCCCGGGCAGATGCCGCCAGTACCAGGTGGCCTGTCGACGACATTACCAGCTTAGTTGGTTTCAGGCATACTGCCCAGACACACAGACGAGTATCCTCTTTGGAAACCCTGACCGACTGGCTCATCGCTCACAAGGACTATGCCCTCTTCATTGTTCCGGTTATCGCCTTCAGCGAGGCCTGTCCAGGCGTCGGCATTTTTGTTTCCGGGGTGTTCCTGCTGGGCACTTGTACGTTTCTTTATACCGAGCAGATTGCCTCTTTATCGCAGATGCTACCGCTGGCCTTCATGGGTGCGCTGGTGGCGGACCATTGCGGCTATTACCTGGGTCGATGGCTCGGTCCTTCATTTCATCACACCCGCTTCGCCCAGCGTCGCAAATCACTGCTGGACAAGGCTGAAGTCATGTTCAGGGATTATGGTGGTTTCGCGATCACACTGGGCCGCCTGATGACAGCCGTCCGCAGCATCATTCCGATACTGACCGGTGTCAGTGGACTCTCGCCTGTACGCTACACCGCTTACGATCTGCTGGCCTGTACTGTGTGGACAACGGGGCTTGGATTACTCGTTGTCGGGCTCGACAACATCCTCAGCTGAGCCGGCAGGCCCAACCAGATCCAGTGCTTTTCCATCCCGGACCTCTGGCATAGGTACATTCAGCAGCGCAGCCAGTGTCGGTCCGATATCAACACTTCTTGCCGGTCCCTGCTTATTGCCTGGCACGACACCAGCACCATAGAAAATGACCGGTATGTCGCGGTCGTACAGGTAATGAGAGCCATGGGTTGTCCCGGTACTGCTGGGGCGCAGAATGCAGTCAGGATGAGTTTCAATGATGATATCGCCACCCCTGCCCTCAACCCAGGAGTTCCTCAGCAATCGGGCAGTTTCAGTATCCGCGGCCATCAGTTCAGGGATCAGCCAGGCTTTTTTCACGATCGCCTGAGACTCCAGAATATTCACCAGTGTGTGTTCCACCTCGGTAATATCCAGTTCGTGCGCGGCGACGTAATCGTGGTTGATATAAATCTGACTGCCAGAAAAGGCGACCAGGTCCGTTGGCAAATCCAGCGGAAAGGTAGCCTTGAGGTAGACATCCCAGTACAGGGAGATCAGCGTCGACACCACGTTGAAGCGACCACTCGGGTCCGGGCACTGAGAGGCTTTCTGTTCATTGCGCCACTCTGGCAGATCAGCAACACCATGATCCGCAGTCAGCACCAGCGTATAACGGCCCTCCCCCACTTTCTGATCGAGATAACTCAGCAAATCGCCGAGTAAGCGATCAATGTTCTGTACCGTGGCTTCAGCTTCCGAGCTGAAAGGACCATACATATGACCGACAATATCATTGGCAGACAATCCGATAGCCAGCAGATCGGGGACTTCGTCCTGACCCAGGCTTTCCTTGTCTATCACTTGCCTGGCCAGCAACATGGTCAGATCGTCGACATAGGGACTGGCATGAATCTGATTACCCATTTCTTCCGCATCATCGTCATGCAGCGGGTGACCACTGACCCTCTTATAATCGGTGGACTCGCCTTCATAGTCGTCAGGCCGGTAACGCCCGACGGGATGTTGCCAGGTTGCTGGCACCTTGCTGAATTCTGAACGGTTCAGTGCTTCTACATACTCCGGCAGCGCATTCATGTAATAGCCACTGGAAGTAAATGAAGCTGTATCCGGGTTGTACCAGAGCGCACCATCCGGGTGCTGACCACCCATCATTATCGCCGCCCGGTCTTTACCGGCAACCGAATACACCTTGCTGGCGGGATTCTGTGCCTTCATCCAGTCTCCAAGAGTATCGGTCGCCAACAGTGCCGGTGAGCGGCGCTTCCCGCTACCAAACACCGTATCCTCATCTTGCTGACTTTCGGCGCAGTAACTGCTGCGCCAGTGCTCCCGATCAACGAAATTATTGCCGGCGACCCCTGCGCGGGCAGGTTGTGCTCCTGTCAGAATCACCGCATGACCCGGACAGGTATTGGAAATGCCATGGTCCAGCACTGAATCAACAAACACTCTGCCCGCAGCGGTGAGTGTTTTCAGCCCGGCTTTCACCGGTTCCTGCAGGCGGTCTTTCCGGAACTGATCTATGGAGACCACAACGACCAGCGCGGGTGTTGCGCTGTTCCTCATGCTACCTGTGGATGCGTCGGCAGCAGACTCTGCGGCAATGACTGATCCGGACAGCGACAACAGGGCAGCCCCCAAAATAACACCAATCACACGGATGCCGGATTTCAGACTGAACTTCATGACAACAACTCCTGAATTGCGAATGCCAGATCGACACCAATGTAGCGCGGATATATTCAGATCTGATAAACCCGCGTTGAATATTCAGTGGGTCCTCAGGGTTTGATGAGTTCCACTGCTGTAATAGTGACCGGTTCCACGGGTACATCCATATGCGAGCCGTTAACGCCGGTTTCGACAACTTCAATTTTGTGGACCACATCCATGCCTCTGATCACGCGCCCAAAGACCGCATAACCGAAGCTTTTGCAGGTTCGTGGCTTTCTGAGACCCCGCTCCAGTGCAGCCTGTTCTGCCGCTTCGTCTTCTCTGCTGCAACTCTGTGGGCTATGATCCAGAAAGGCATTATCGTTCACATTAATAAAGAACTGCCTGCCTGCGCTGTCGATAATATCCATTCTCGCCATTGCTATTGTGCCCGTCAGGTTCCGCAGCCCATTGTCAGCTTCATTGCGAATCTCTGCCCGCTCACTGACCTCGGTCATATCCGCCAGATGGCCACCACCCTGAATCATAAAACCGGGTATCACCCGGTGGAAGACGGTATTCACATAGCTTCCGTCTTCCACATAGCTGAGAAAATTACCGACCGTCACCGGAGCCCGGGTCTGGTCCAGTTCCAGCACAATATCACCCATGGTGGTTTTAATCAGGACTTCTGGATTCTCTGCCTGCACCAGGCCAGCGCCCAGCAGAAGCAGCAATAACAAGACAATTCTGTTCATGACAAATGACTCTCCGGTTTAATCGGTATATCGGCTGGGGGGCACAAATCCGCCGATTTGCTGGTGGACCAGACGGGCAAACTCGATGGTGATTTTATCCCCCATTTCACGACTTACCACCTGTACACCGACAGGCAGCCCCTGGCTGTCCGGCCCCGTTGGTACAACGGTTGACGGCAGATAGCTGACCCCCGTCAACCCCGCCCAGAACAGATTATCCATATAGGGGCGTTGTTCATTATTGACGGTAATCTGGCGTTGCGAAATACGCGGATTCTGATCATGGGGGAAAGCCGACGTAACACACATCGGCGTCAGCAATATGTCGTATTGCTTAAAGAACTCGTGCCATGCCCAGCGCAGATGTGTTCGTTGTTCATTATGAGCATGCCAGTCACGGTAAAACTGCGTGGACGCACGGGTCAGACGCGCCGGGTCGCTCATATCATCAGGAGCGAGACTCTGTCGTTTATTCAATGCTTCAGCAAAAACTTCCTCGGGTTGCCGTGCGGACATGGCTGCATGCAGCAGATGGAAATAATGATCGTGGGAGGTGGCCGCATCAAAGTCCGGCCGCGCATCATAGTCAACCTGACCGCCTGCCGCCTCCACCAGCTTTGCTACCTTCAGCACCCTGTCCTGTACCGACTGGTCTACAGGTGCAAAACCCTGATCAAGCCATACGGCGACCCGGAAATCTCCCAACGATTTTTGTTGGGCGACAGGCAGCTCCAGCTTCCAGCCAGGATTATGCAGGTCGTCTGCTCCACCGGTGATATCCAGCGCCAGCAGCAGATCTTCCGCACTTCGTGCCATGGGTCCTATCACCGAGATGTCGGACATGGTCAGCACACCGGGCATCGCATGGCCGCGCATCGGCAGTATGCCCCAGGTGGGTTTCAGACCAAATACGCCACAGTAGTGGGCAGGATTCCTGATAGAACCACCAATATCTGACCCCATTTCCAGTCCTGTCAATCCAGCTGCCAGCGCTGCTGCCGACCCGCCCGAAGAACCGCCCGGCGTTCTGCCCAGATCGTGAGGATTATTGGTAGTGCCATATACCTCGTTATAACTCTGAAAATCAGCCAGATGAATCGGTACATTAGTCTTACCGAAAATCACAGCACCCGCGCTCTGCAGTCGTTCGCAGGCAACCGCATCGCTGACCGCGATATTATCCTTCATCACAGGGTTGCCCCAGGTCGTCGGCAAGCCAGTCAGGTCATAGCTTTCTTTCACCGTCATCGGCAAACCATGCAGTGGTCCCCAGTCTTCACCGCGTGCCAGTGCTGCGTCGGCAGCCTGGGCCCGGGCTCTGGCTTTATCCAGTTGCGTTACAACAATGGCATTCACCTCCGGATTGATCCGGTCCATACGGGCAATATAGTGCTCCAGCAATTCAAGGCTGCTGATCTGCTTGCTTTTGATTCTCGATACCAGTGTCGTGGCATCCGAGAAAGCGAGTTCGTCCATTGTTGGGCTCCTGCAGTTGAGTGCATATGCCACTGACTTTACGCCACCGGCAACCAGTTCAGCAACCCACCTCACCGGTAGCTTCACGGCAGTCAACAGGCTAGGATTGAGCGGTCCTGTCACGACCCGTGCCCCTGGGACTGGTCGCATAGCAGACCAGACAGATGAGCCGGTCAAACTGAAGAGAGAGATATCTATGAGCACAGATTTTCGCACGGAGGTCAGAGAATGGTTGGCAGAAAACTGCCCGCCGGGAGCGCGCGGACCTGGCTTTGTACCCTGGGGCAGTCAGAAAATTCCATTGTCTGATGATCTGGCATTGTGGCTGGAACGCATGGCGGCGAAAGGTTATACGGTGCCCACCTGGCCAAAAGAATATGGCGGTGCTGGCCTCAGCCGGGACGAATATATGATATTGCAGGAAGAGATGCGCCGCATCGATGCCCGGCCTGCCCTGACCGGTCGCGGGGTCAACTACATTGGCCCGACTATTCTGGAGTTTGGTACAGAACAGCAGAAAGCCCGGTGGCTGCCGCGGATGGCCCGTGGTGAAGGTGGCTGGTGTATGGGCTACAGCGAACCTGCCGCTGGCAGTGACCTGGCAAACCTGCAGATGAAGTGCGTGGATGAGGGAGATCACTGGCGCCTGAATGGCATGAAAACCTGGACTTCTGATGGCATTTACGGCGACTGGATATTCTGCCTGGTCAGAACCAACCCGGATGTACCCAAACACGAGGGGATCAGTCTGGTACTGGTCAGTATGGATCAGCCTGGAGTCACAGTCCGGCCGATTCAACTCATCAGCGGCGCTTCCCCCTTTGCAGAGACCTTCTTTGATGACGCCGTCGCAGACAAGGATGACCTGATCGGTCCCGTGAACGGTGGCTGGGCCGTGGGTAAGCGACTGTTACAGTATGAACGGTCAGTTCATGGCGGCGTCAACACCAGTGGTGCCCAGGTAGAGCAGAAGGCAGAATCCATTGCAGATATCGCGAAGAAGTATGTGGGTGAGCAGCAGGGCAGGATTGCTGACGCCAGTTTCAGAGCCCGCCTGACCCAGCTCGAAATGAACAGTCATGCCTACAGGCTGACCCAACGCCGGGTGATCGCCGAGACTGAATCCAACGCACCCTCTTTTGCCACCTCGATCCTTAAGGTGAAGGGAGCGGCGTTCACGAAGGAACGGGCAGAAGTGATGCAACATGCCATGGGTAGTCAGGGTTTTGGCTGGGAAGGTCCGGGTTTTAGCCGCGAAGAACTTGCCGCCAATACAGAGTGGCTGACAACCCGGGCGGTATCCATTTATGGTGGCGCACAGGAAATTCAGCGCAACATCATTGCCAAACGGGTACTGGGCTTACCAGACTGAGAGGCAGCAACACCCATCCACCTGCACAGAACAATCTACACCGAACAATCTACACGGAACAAAATGGGATTACAGAACGTGACAGATACCCCGATCAGACCGGCAGCCACAGTCATCATTGTCAGAGACGCTCAGCCACAGTATGAAATTTTTATGCTGCGCCGGACCAACCAGGCAGCCTTCGCAGGAGGTATGTACGTCTTTCCCGGAGGGCGGGTAGACGATCATGATCACGATCCGGTTTATAACAATTTGCACGGCGAGCCGTCTCCCTTTCAGGCTGCACAGCGCGAAGCTTTGGGCGATGACTGGCAGGCATACTGGATTGCCGGTATCAGAGAGACCTTTGAGGAGGCAGGTTTGCTGCTTGCCTATCATCAGGATGGCGAACTGTTCAGGATTGATGCGGCTTGCGAACCCCGGTTCAATCGCTATCGCAAACAACTTCACGATGGCGGGGTTACCCTGGCAGAGATATGCGCCACTGAGAATCTGAATCTGGCTATCGACCTGATTCACTTCTACAACCGCTGGGTAACGCCGCTGGGCCGTCCGCGACGTTTTGATACCCGTTTCTTTATCACTCAGGCACCTGGCGATCAGGCCGGCTTTCACGATGGCATTGAGACCGTAGACAGTCTGTGGATATCTCCCGACGAAGCACTGAAAAAACATGCGGCTGGTGAATTTGGTCTGATGCGGGTCACAGAGCGTCAGCTGAGTGACTTTGCCCAGTACCGCTCAGCCGCGGAATTCCTCGACATGGCGAAAAACAACCGGGACTTTCCTTTTCACCAGCCGGTATTACCGCCCGCTGACTGATATCCTAGCGATATCCCTCTACGACCGGACGCCGGGGCAATTGCCACCAGGCCGCCTCGCAGGCGGTCAGCAGCTCATCATCAAAACTCACATTCAGTGCGTCAAGATTGGCATCGAGCTGTTCGGGGCGGCTGGCGCCAATAAT
>JAGRIO010000201.1 GCA_020443225.1 Pseudomonadales bacterium | reverse complement strand
AGATGCGTGATGTGGAACCGGCCTGGGTTGAGGTGGTGGCTGACAGTTCCAGAACTGATGCACGGGTCACTGTTGCCCGGGTTAAAGGGCTGATCAGAGCGTATTCCGGAGAGTTGGCCGCCCTGCGCCTGATTGTTCGCGGTGTTTCACCGGATGTGATGAATGTGGTATCGGTGGTCGATCGGGAAGTCGCCAGCAAGCAGGAAATCGCTGCAGCGGTACTGAGCTTTATTCCCATGTACATCGTGATGGCAGCCTTTGTTTCGGGCATGGGCATAGCTGTGGATACGACAGCGGGAGAGCGCGAGCGAAGAACTTTTGAATCGTTGCTGATCAATCCTGTACCGCGTTTTCATTTCGTGCTAGGTAAGTGGCTGGCAGCGACCTGCTTTTCGGTCTTCGGTATGTCAGTCACGCTGATCCTGTGCATGATTATTATGAATTACACGGAACTTGAGGCGCTGGGCCTGCGCTTCCGGGTAAGTGTGGTGCAGACGCTGGGGATGTTGTTTGCGACCCTGCCGCTGGCTTTTCTGGCGACCAGTATGCAGATGCTGGCGGGCATCTTTGCGAGGTCATTCAAGGATGCTCAGAGTTATATCGGTATTCTGGTGCTGATACCGATGATTCCGGGCTTCTATACCACGTTCAATCCCATCACCACGGAAACCTGGATGTATGGTGTACCCTTGCTCGGGCAGCATCTGCTATTGACGGATGTGATGGGGGGAACCTATGTGCCGTTGCTGGGTTATCTGATTTCACCGGTTTCGGTCTTGTTGCTGTGCCTGCTGTTCAGCAATCTTACCGCACGGTTGTTTCGCCGGGAGTCCATCATCTTTTCCTGACAGCTCCGGTGCTGTTCCCTGGTGCAGAGCCAGGGTGCAGAGCCAGAGTGCAGTGCACTGTGCGGTGCAGTGCGCTTTTCGGTGCAGAGTATCCCGGATTGCGAGTCTGATCATTCGGCCGGCGCCGTTTTTGCGCTTTCAGGCCTATGCCTATGCTTTCAAGCCTATACCCGTTGTGAGATGACAATCAGCATCTCACAACGGGTATAGCACGATGGATTTATCTAAAGGACTATCTTATAACCCATGTGTCATACTGACCACCCGCTGTTGCGCAGGGTGGTCAGCTTCAGCCGTTCAGCAGCCCTGGCAGCTCTGCCGCAATGTCTTCAGGTGAGGTCATAGGTTCGAAACGTTTGATGGGAGTGCCATCTTTACCTATGAGGAATTTGGTGAAATTCCACTTGATGTCGGCGTTGCCATCGGGGTCCGGTAAATGGGTTTTCAGCCACACATAAAGCGGCATGGCACCATCGCCGTTGACGTCAGCTTTGGTAAACAGCGGAAATTCTGCACCGTATTTTTCTCTGGCAAAGGCCAGAATTTCTGCGTCGGTACCAGGCTCCTGTGCCCCGAACTGGTTACAGGGGAAACCGAGTACGGTGACTGCACCGCTTTCATGTAAGGTACGCAGACCTGCGTACTGTGGTGTCAGTCCTCACTGGCTGGCCAGATTCACGATCAGCAGGGCTTGTTCCCTGAAGTCTGAAAAGCTGACGGTTTCACCAGTGATGGAGGTCATCTGCAGTTCATACAAATTCATATCACTTCTCCGTTCAGGCCGGCACTCAGGCACAGTAATATCAGTCCAGTCACATTAATTCTGTGATATGAATGAACTGGTCATCCTGGTGTTATCCATGCCGGGCGTTAGTGTGGGTCGGGTTCATGAGAATATACCGTGCAGATACCATTTGCCATCTCTGGGATAGTGGAAAACCCAGTACAGCACACCGGTACCCGGATGCCGGGCAATATAGTAATCCCGGGGTCTGGCTGTCAGCGGTGTGTCATGATCCCACCAGCCAAAGTCGATTCGTTCAGGACCTTTCAGCAAGGTCAGCCGGCCTCTGAAGCAGGGGGTAAAGCCTTCACTGCGGAGTACCTTCGGCGGTGTCAGTAAAAACACAGGTCGTGCCGGTGCGCTGCCGGCATCGGCAGGGCGTTTGCCCTTGTGATTACTTACCGCATCATGACTTGCTGGTGCGCGCCTGTTTGTATCAGTCTGGCCTGGTTTCAGCAATCGCCAGGCTTTTTCCGGGCGGTGGTCATTGGCGAGGCTGAGTCTGAAACAGGCATCATGCCCGAGCCGGTTGGTCAGCAGGTTGAGTAATCTGTCAGCCTGAGCCTCCATACCGGTTTCATGGTCTCTGCCATCCTGCTGGCGAAAGCGGGTGCCCTCAAACAGATCCTGAGTACGGCTGTTGCTGGCCAGAAACTGATTAACCGTCAGCGAGATTGTGTCGATTTCCCTGATGCCCTTCAGTTTTTCAAGTTTCAGCTGGGTCAGCTGCAGAAACGCCTTTCTGTCATTGTCAGCCCGGGCCAGGTACAGGCTGAAACTGACAGGTGCCTGATTACGGTGTAGCAGCTTCCAGCATAACTGGTTGGTCGACAGTTGCCGGGCAGTCAGAAATTCAGTCAGTTCATCCAGCAACCGGTTGATGGGGAAAATCAGCCCCCGGACATTGCTGATGTCTGACATGAAGCTCATGCTGGTATGAAAATGCGGTTCCGGACTAATGTACTTCTGAGGGTCAGGTTTAGCGCCCAGCAGTCGCTGCAGGTAATCAGAAAAGTAGATGCCAAACCGTCTGGTCAGGCCATCCAGTGGCAGTTCGAGTAATTTGCCGATGGTCTCTATACCCATTTGCTGCAGAGATTCGGTGATATGGGTATCGATTCTGAGATGTGTGACAGCGACCGGCGCGAGCGCCCCGGCAACGGAAGCATGGTGGCCTTCAAGACCGCTCTGGGCCAGACACATGGCGGCCAGCGGCGTCTTGCTGGTAGCAAGACGGGCGCTGAAGCCTCTGGTTTCCAGCCCGGTCTGTATCAGCTGGCAAATGGTGTCCCGGCCGCCGAACAGGCTGAGACTGGCGCCGATCTCAATAATCAGGCAGTCAGGTGCCCTGATAGCGGTCGCCGGGCTGAACTGGTATGCCCACTGGGCCAGATTTTCCAGCGCGGCAAACTCCCGGGCTTCATCCCGGTCAAAGCACAGGATGTCCTGAACCAGAGAGTAAGCCGTATCAAGATTGTTACCCGGTCTGATGCCCGCCGCTAAGGCGGCCTGATTCAGCGACTGTACCCGTCGCTTGCTCAGAACCACGACCGGTTTGGCCTTTTCCTCAGCGCTCAGACCGCGGGTATATATTTCCAGTGCCAGTGCCGGCAGGCAGACACACAGCCATAAAGATCTGCTGGCTGATGCTCTGACGGATAACAGTGATTTACTGAAGTCTTCTTTCATGAGTGACAGTTGAATGTGCGTAATCAATGAAGCCCAGCGCCGGTTTTTCCGGCTCAGGGTTAGTAACGGCCATATCGGAAAAGTCTGGTGTTATCTGGTTCAGGCGGTCCTGCAGGTTCAGGGTAAAGGGCTGGCAACCCCAGCCGCCCCGGCGTTTGATCACCTGCACACTGACAGCAGAGTGCTCGTACAACGGGTTAGGTGGCTGATGCCCCAGCACAATTCTCAGCTCTGCCGGTGAAGCCTGTCTGGCCACAGCCGTACCCCGGAACAGAAAACCCAGACAATGACCTTCCTTGCTGGCAACCTGAAGCCGCCTGATTTGCTTTTCCCTGATCAGGCCGGGCCAGCCCAGCATGGCACTGCAGCTGCCGGAAACCAGTGCCTGTTCCATGGTCCACAGGACATCACCTGGTGATGGCGGTCTGACCACCAGCAGGTGGCGAAGGTCAATACCTGCCATGGCCAGCGCTGGTGCATAGGGCAGGCAGGGCGGGGCGACCAGCAGAATCCAGCGAGCCTGCCGGTGACTGAGCCTGGCCAGCGCCGGCAGCAGCAGTCGCAATTCACCAATGCCGGCATGATCATGCAGCAGTTCCGTAATACCGGCGACAGGCCAGCCATGTCCGGGTAGCAGCTGATCAAGTTGCGGGTAGCCGGTAGGAATACCACCGCTGTGATCAGCATCCAGATGTGAGGCCCGCCACAGTCCGGTTTGTTGCAGTAGCTGAGTAAGATCGCTGGTCATGATGTTCGGCAGATGTGTCATGAAAACGAAAAGGACTGTAAATATATACAGTATTTTTTTGATGAGCAAGAAGCGGTGGCAAAAGGTTTCTTGCCACTGCTGCTGGCATCCGCTACAAATAACTGGCAGGGCGCCGGAACTGATGATTCAGAGAATACGAGTCTTGAATGGCATGCTGCATTCATCAGCAGTGACTGAAAAAAGGGAAAAGATGCTGAAATCCCGATCTGCTGGCAATTATTCACCCGGATGAATTCATGATGACGAGCTGATGGCACAGAAATGCGTGCAACCAGGTTTGTGATGGCGGATTCGTCGACAAAAAAAGGATAAGCCTGTGAGTCTGGTCAGCCTGGTTCCGCCCTGTGACGGCGTTCCCGATCAACGTCAGCAACTGCTGAGTGAGCCTTGTGTGATGGTTATTTTTGGGGCCTCGGGAGATCTTACCCGCCGGCTTCTGGTGCCGGCACTGTATAACCTCTGGTGTGATGGTCTGCTGTCGGAAAACTTTGCGGTACTGGGTACCGGCCGCAGTGAAATCACTGATGAGGGTTTCCGCGAACAAATGGCCAGCGAGGAAGAGGGCCTGCGTAAGTTCCACACCCGGCATGAATTTGATGCCGCTGCCTGCGATGAGTTGCTGGCGCACTTTCACTTTGAACCAGCCAGTATCAGCGAAGAAGGTTTCAGGGGACTGAAGCAGCGCGTGGATGCTCTGGACAAACAGTTCGGTGCTGGCGGTAACGTGCTGTTCTACTTTGCTATGGCACCGGGTTTCTTTGGCAGCCTGTGTGAAAACCTGCATCTCGCAGGTTTTCAGTCTGGCCCGGGCTGGAAGCGTATTATTGTGGAGAAACCCTTTGGTACCGATCTGGCCAGTGCTCTGGCGCTGAATGAGGAAATTCTGAGGCACTGGCGGGAAGAGCAGATTTACCGGGTAGATCATTATCTCGGTAAGGAAACCGTGCAGAATCTGCTGACCTTCCGCTTTGCTAACGGTATGTTTGAGCCGCTGTGGAACCGGGACAATATCGATAACATTCAGTTCAATGTCTGTGAAGCGGTCGATGTTCAGGGGCGCGGTGGATATTACGATAAATCCGGCGTGTTGCGGGACATGATGCAGAATCACATGTTCCAGATGCTGTCATATCTGTGCATGGAACCGCCAGGTTCTTTTGAGCCGGATGCTATCCGCAATGAGAAAGCCAAGCTGCTGCAGTCTGTGCGCATCTATGATGAGCAGGGTGTCAGGGACAATACCGTGCGGGGGCAGTACGGCCCGGCCTTTGACAAGGAAGGCAGGCAGGTGAAGCCAGGATACCGGGAAGAGCCGGATGTGGACCCGGCTTCCAGCACAGAGACATTTGCTGCCGTAAAACTGGAGATCGATAATCTGCGCTGGCAGGGTGTGCCTGTCTATCTGCGGTCGGGCAAGGCATTGTGGAAACGGGGTACCGAGATCGTAGTAGAGTTCCGTAAACCGCCGATCAACATGCTGCGCGGAACCGCTATTGAGCATTTGCCCGCCAACCGGCTGATATTTCACATTCAGCCTTATCAGGGCATAGAGCTGTCTTTTCAGGCAAAAATTCCTGGTATTGCGACTCAGGTGCAGAGCGTGCGCATGGGCTTTGACTATGGTGATGCCTTCAAGGCTTCACGCTATACCGGCTACGAAGTCATGATTCATGCCTGCTCCCGTGGTGATGCGACCTTGTTCTCGCGGGGTGATCTGGTGGAAGCTGCCTGGCGCATTGCGCAGCCCATACTGGATTACTGGCAGGCTGAGCCGGCCCGGGATTTTCCCAACTATGCAAGAAATTCCTGGGGCCCCAAGGCTGCCTGGGAACTGTTGGCCCGGGATGGCCGGTCTTGGTTCGAAGTCGTGACGCCGGACCTGCTGGAAGAATCGCCGATGTTCCGGGGTGCCGACCCGTTGCTGCTGAATGCGGTGATCTTGTCGATGCGCCCGCAAACCAGCGAAGCAGGTGAGATGATTATTCGTCAGGGGGAAATTACCAGCGACATGTATTTCCTGTGCCGGGGTGAGGTTGAGGTGCTCGACAGCCAGGGCGATATCGTCAGTGTGCTGGAAGAAGGAGACTTCTTCGGGGAAATTGGCCTTTTGATGGAAACCGAAAGAACCGCCAGTGTCCGGGCAAAAACCTCACTGGATATGTTGGTTTTCAGCCGGGGTGACTTCTGCCGGATTCTGAAGGATCATCCGCAGTTCGCGGACAGCATGATGAAGATCGCGCAGGAACGTTATGATCTCTCTGTATCCAGAGAGCAGTTATTGAATCATTGATGGGGAACACTGTATGACCGATACCTATGTACCACCAAAAGTCTGGACCTGGGATGCTGAGAGCGGCGGCCGGTTCGCCAATATCAACCGACCGATTGCAGGTCCGACTCACGAAAAGACACTGCCCATTGGTGAGCATCCGCTGCAACTGTATTCCCTCGGGACACCGAATGGTATCAAGGTCACCATCATGCTCGAAGAACTGCTGGCAGCAGGTGTGACCGAGGCAGAATATGACGCCTGGCTGATTAATATTGGCGAAGGTGATCAGTTCGGCAGTGATTTTGTCGCAATTAATCCGAACTCAAAAATCCCGGCTCTGCTGGACCACAGTACGACTCCACCGACCCGGGTATTCGAATCTGCTGCCATTCTGGTATACCTCGCGGAAAAGCATGGTCACTTCATGCCGACAGATTTATCGGCGAAAGCTGAGTGCATGAGCTGGGTGATGTGGCAGATGGGCAGTGCGCCTTATCTGGGCGGCGGCTTCGGACATTTCTATGCCTATGCGCCAGAAAAATATGAATATCCTATCAATCGCTACGCTATGGAGGTTAAGCGTCAGCTGGACGTTCTGAACCGCAATCTGGCGGACCGCGAGTTTATGTGTGGTGATGACTACACGATTGCTGATATCGCTATTTACCCCTGGTATGGCGCCGCAGTGCTGCACAACATTTACAGTGCCGCAGAATTTCTTGACGTGGCTTCCTACACCCATGTGGTGCGCTGGGCCCGGCAGATTGAAGACCGGCCTGCCGTGCAACGCGGCAACCGCGTGAACCGGACCTGGGGTGCCGAAGAGAAGCGGGTGACCGAGCGGCACTCTGCGGCTGACTTCGACTGAGGCATAGCAGCCGCGTAAAGCATTCAGGGTGAACTGCGTGCCAGCACAGAGCG
>JAGRIO010000200.1 GCA_020443225.1 Pseudomonadales bacterium | reverse complement strand
CTAATACACACAAAAACACCACGGCCTTCCAGATAGTAGTCGTTGACCTCGCCGGTAGGACCCGGCAGAGTAAGTGGCGGACCGAAATTCTGGCGCGCCTGAGCCGCGTAGTAGCGGCAGAAATCCACGGCTTCACGGATTTCATCTACGGCATCTGGCAGGGTCTTGCCTGCCTCCAGCACACATAAAGCGATCAGTTCAGGGCGACTGGCCTCCAGCAGTTCCGCCAGTCGTTCAAGACAGGTTGCCCGTGATTCCACCGGCCACCGGTGCCACTCCCACCAGGCCGCAGAAGCTTCAGCCAGGGCACTACTCACATCCTGATCACTGGCCCACCGCACCTCAGCAAACGGCATTTCCGGGTGCGCGGGCTGCACGACAGGCCGCAACTCACCACTCAGGCCGGTAGAAATGCCATGATCGCCAGCCAGAATCCGGCTGCAGTGCTCTTTAAAGCTGAGCATGAAGTGCTCTTGGCTGACGGTGTAGTCCAGATTCAGCCCGATTGAGTTTTTTCGCTCGCAAAATAAATCTGCTGGTAGCGGGATAGCAGCATTACGATAGTCCTGTCGCCCGGCAATCGCATCAAATGGCGATTGAACCAGAGCCGCGACGGGTGTACGCGCATCCACCAGACGGTGGACAAAAGAGGAGTTGGCACCATTCTCCAGTAACCTTCTGACCAGATAGGGCAACAGATCCTTATGCGCGCCGACTGGCGCATATATCCGCACTCTGAGATGCGGCTGCAGATCAAGTGCAGCATCATACAGACTGTCACCCATTCCATGCAGGCGCTGGAATTCATACTGCGCACCTTCAGTTGCAGCTGCCATCTCAATAACTGCCGCTACCGCATGTGCATTGTGAGAGGCAAATTGCGGAAAGATGTGGCCATCGACAGACGACTTCAGCAGACGTTCCGCACAGGCCAGATAGGCGGCATCAGTATTTTCTTTACGGGTAAATACCGGATAGTCATGGTATCCATGGACCTGTGCGTGCTTGATTTCGGCATCCCAGTAGGCACCCTTAACCAGGCGTACCGGTATCGTATCGCCAGTCTCGCGGGCCAGCGACTCCAGATAGCCCGCCAGGGCAAAACAACGCTTCTGATAGCACTGCAATACCAGTCCGAATTTGCCCCAGCCCCGGATCTCCGGGTGGGTATAACAGTGCGTGAACAGGCTGAGCATCAGCTCGGTACGCGCGGCTTCTTCGGCATCAATCGTTAACGCGACATCTGAAGATTTAGCCAGCCTGACCAGTTCCAAAAGGCGCGACCCGAGTTCGTTCATGACCAGTGGGGCATGAGATGCTTCAAAGCGTGGATGTAGCGCCGTCAGTTTAATTGATACGCTGTCTTCAGTATCTGTTGCGCTACCCACCTGATGAATGGCATTAACGTAAGCTTCATAGTAACGCTCAGCGTCTTCATCGGTCATTGCTGCTTCACCCAGCATATCAAATGAATAGCTATAACCCCGCGCCTTATAGGCTCTGCCCCGGGCTATCGCGTCAGGCATCGTCTGACCCAGTACAAACTGGCTGCCCATAATTTTCATCGCCTGTTGCATAGCCAGACGAATGACAGGCTCGCTCGCACGGTTCACCAGTCGGCCAAACAACCCGCCAGCCGAGGCTTCAACCTGATCAAGCCGGGTCACCTTGCCTGTCAGCAGTAAACCCCAGGTCGCCGCATTCACCAGCATGGAGCCAGACTGCCCGAGATGCCGGTCCCAGTCTGCCCGCGAGAACTTGTCACGGATCAGGCTATCAGCGGTATCCGGGTCGGGTATGCGCATAAGCGCTTCAGCCAGACACATCAGAATGATGCCTTCCTCAGAGCTGAGGCTGTATTCCTGCAGCAATTTATCTACCGCATGTGCGAAACCGGAATCTGCCCGAACCCGGGTAATCAGCTCTGTCGCACGCACACTGGTCCGTCTGGTGATATCTTCAGCGGGCCGAAAACAGGCTTGCAGCGCACGCACAACCTCCGTCTCATCGGGCTCCGCGGCGTCACGGAACAACCGGTACCATTCAGCAGAACTATCCTGTTGGGGATAGCGGGAAAATCGTTCAACAATATTCATCAGTAGCTGACCCGCGACATGGACTGGACACTATCTTACACCGCAATTCTTCCGCTGGGATGAGCTGAATGAGGTCCCGCTCCGGGCGCAGGAGCTGTATTTGAACCCGTCCGTGACGCAAACCGAACAGCAGGGGTATACTGCCTGCACTATCTGAAACCACCGGCTACAACTACCTGCTACAACACCCGGCTACAAAAACGGGGCAAGCAGCGTTGATTGCCAGGACCGCTATCGCATGAGCCATCTAATCAAGAGCCAGAGACGTCATGCCTGATCCAATGCTGGTTCTCACCGGCACTATCCTGGTGCTGACCTTTACCGGCATATTCACCGAGAAAGTTCATGGCATAGAGCGCGCCAAGTTTGCCATGGCAGGCGCCGGGGCAATGATCATTGCCGGACAGGTATTCGGTTTCTATTCGCCCCAGGCGGCCATTGAAGCCATCGACTGGAATGTCATCTTTCTGCTGGCAATCATGATGATTATCGTCTCGATCATGACCACTACGGGCGGCTTTGAGCATATTGCCCATGGGATTGCCGCCCGGGCCGGGGGCTCACAGTTCCGGCTCATCTTCCTGTTGGGGGCAGCTGTCAGCGTCTTTTCCATGTTGCTGGACAATGTCACAACGGTAATTATCTTCGGCCCGCTGATTGTACTGATCTGTCAGATGACAGCGATCAACCCGATTCCGTTTCTGATCGCTGCCGCCATGCTATCCAACACCGGTGGTGTCGCTACGCTGGTGGGTGACCCACCTAATATGATGATCGGCTCTGCCGCCGACATCGGGTTCCTGCCGTTCCTGCTCCACATGATTGTGCCAGTCGTGCTGTCATGGGTCGCCATACTGCTGACAATACGCTATTTATTCCGTCGTTCCCTGCTACCCCCAATCACGATACCAGTGGTCTGGCAGGAGCACTTCACTCATCGCAACCTGTGGAATAAATCCATGGGTGTGCTGGCCTTGATGCTGATCTTGTTCCTGTTTCACGATCTGCTTGCCTGGCCGCCATGGATTGTAGCCGCCACGGGGCTGACATTGCTGTTATTCCTGGCCGAGCGGGTCAGTCTTGAGGAAGTGACGGCGCATATCGAAACCCCACTGCTGATTTTTTTCATCGCGCTTTTCATTGTGATTGGCGGCGTTGAAAGAAGCGGGCTACTGCACCATGCAGGTACGTTGATGAAACCCCTGATTCTGCATCAGCCTCTCATCGCTGCGCTGGTTCTGCTGTGGGTTGCGGCACTGCTGTCGGCGCTGATCGACAACATTCCCTTTACTGCGGCGATGATTCCGGTGCTCACCAGCCTGAAACACCAGGGTATTGATGTGGATGTGCTCTGGTGGTCACTGGCGCTGGGGGTCGGGATGGGAGGCAATGGCTCACACATTGGCTCGACTGCCAATATCTATATCGTGACCGTGTCGGAGCAACTGGCGCGCAAAACCGGCAATCCTGATCTGCAAATCACGCCTGGTCTGTGGTTACGCATGGGTACACCGGCGATGCTGCTCAGCCTGCTGGCCTGCAGCCTGTTCATTCTGGTGGCCTATCCCTGGATCAGCTAACCCAGGCTTCAGGCGCTTACAGCCCTGTGGGCACTTGTTTGCTGTGGGCACTTGACTCACATCAATGTGATACCAGTCGGTTTTGCACACAATGAAATACGGGAAATCAACGACAGCAGGTGGTGATTGTCACTGTGCCACTGACAGAATCGTTGATGACCAACCCCTGAATATGAGGTTCGACAGATGCCGCGCACGATGACGACTGGTCTGCTGATGCTGAGTTTGCTTTGTCTTACTCTGCTCCTGCCTGAAACGGCCCTGGCAGCCTGCCTGAAATGTCATGATGAGCAGGAAGCACCGCTGGCATTCCAGCACCGGACTCAGGGTCTGGCGTGTACTCAGTGCCATGGCGTCAGTGCAGCCCATGAAGACAAACCGCGCGTTTCCCCGGATCAGACTTTCAGGGCCGGTGCCGCTGGCGAAGCTGCCAGTGCACCCTGTCTGCACTGTCATCAGGACGCCGAACGAAGATTCTGGCCCACCAGCGATCATGGTCAGGCTGATGTGGCCTGTAGCAGCTGTCATGCTATTCATCAGCCAGAACGGAATGACCCGGGTGAGCCGGCGAGTACAAAGTGCGAAAGCTGTCATGCTGCTGAAGCCGCGCGTTTAAGATACCCCGTGACCCATCCATTGCAGGCAGGTTCTATGGCCTGCAGTGACTGTCATTCTCCCCACGGTAACGAGGGCTCCCTGTTACCCACCGACAAATGTGTCAGGTGTCATCAGGATAAGAATGGTCCCTTTTTGTTTGAACACGAGCCGGTCACCGAAGACTGCGCTCTGTGCCACGAGCCCCATGGCAGTACGTTACCAGCACTGCTGAACAACCGTCCTCCCTTTCTTTGTCAGAGCTGCCACATGGCCGCCTCTCATCCCTCGCGCATGCCGGTTGCCGCAGGCGGCGGAGACCTGAACATGACGGGCAAAAGCTGCCTTAACTGTCACCAGCAGGTCCACGGTTCCAACCATCCTTCCGGCGCGAGGTTCACCCGATGAAGCTCAGGTCCTTTGTCAGCCTGGGGTTAATCCTGCTGGCGCAGCAAGTCATGGCAGAAGCCGCCGACGACGAGTTATTTGATGACTTTGCGCTGGACGACGAGCCCGCCGCCAGTACGCCAGTGATGCTGAACCGGCTGAGCCTGAGCATATCTGCCATTTCTGCTGCAAATCATCAGTTCAGTCGCTTCAGCGATGACGATAACCGGGGAATGCGGTTGAGCGCTGATTTACTGCTGCAGTCCCGGCCCGGGAACATTTCCTCACAATGGCGACTCGCGGGTGCCCGTCTGGGCCGCCAGGATCAGCAGCTATCACTTCAGTGGCAGACTGCCCGGGGCTATCACTTTGACGCCAGCTATGTGGCACTGCCCTGGCATGGCAATGACTCCGGGCAATCACCCTTTACCGGCACATCGGTATTGCAGCTGCCCGTTAACTGGACACCTGCGGTAAATGCCAGCGGATTTGACAGCACGCTTAACCGTCGTGATATTCACACCGGCAGCCAGCGCCGGACCCTGTCACTACACTTCAGCCAGCCGCTGGGCAGTGGTCTCAGGATCAGTGCTGATGGACAGTTTGAAGAGAAAAAAGGCGTGCTGCCCGGAGGCTTTGCGATCTATACCAATGCTGCTAATCCTCAGGCAGTCGTCCTGCCTCTGCCAGTCGATTTTAAGACGACTGATGTCAGCAGCAGGCTTGATTATCAAAGCAGTCAGCTGACTCTCACCGGTGAAGGGCGTTACCGGCAGTTCCGCAACCGCCACGACAGCATCAGCTGGCAGAATCCCTATCAGAGTGGTCTTGGCACCTCTGTTGACTATCCTGCCGGCTGGGGCACGCTGGCGACTGCACCTGACTATGATCAGTACCAGTGGCTTGCCGGGGGCAGCTACCGCTTTACAGATCAGAGCCTGCTGGCTTTCACTGCAGCCAGGGCAGAGACCCGTCAGGATACTGATTTACTACCCTACACAGCTAACCCGCTGCTGACTCAGCCGGCACTGCCGGTGGCTGACACAGATGATGCGCTGCAGACGGACAAACTGGACCTGCGCTGGCTGAAACCACTGCGACGGAATCTGAAACTGACGCTGGGTTATCGGTACCAGGCAAGAGAAAACCAGGCATCAGTCTGGCAATGGGCAAATCTGCGGGGTGAAGGCGGTGATGTACAGGCGCCGGAACTTGCCCTGAACAACCGCCCGTTAAGCCGCGAAAAAGATCAGTATAATGCGGCGCTGAACTGGCGCGGTCCGAAAGGCATCAGTGTCACCCTTGAATACGACTATGCCGAAACCTACCGTAACTATGCGGCGGTCACAGACACAGAAGAAGACCGCTGGGAGCTGAGCGCCAGACTGCCCGGCGGGCCTGCGGCCTCGCATCGCCTCAGCATCAGAACCAGCAATCTGGCAGGATCAACCTACGAGTGGTCACGCAGTTATTTTCAGGAAATCAGCCTCAATCTGATCAATCAGACCCCGGCTGACCAGCGTTGGACCAATCACCCGCTGCTGCGTCAGTATCATGTCGCCAACAACCATAAAACAGCTGTTAGCTGGACTTCGACCTGGACGCCCACTACCGACTGGTCTCTGCAGGGGACCGTCACCAGCGATCATGTCTACTTCGACAAAAGCGAGCTGGGCCTGACAGAAACCAGAACCTGGCAGGCCAGTGTCAATGCGGGTTATCAGGTGGACGATAGCTACCGCCTGACGGTCTGGGCTGATTACCGGGATGATTTCGGATCTCAGACCGGACGTGATTTCAATGGTGGTCTGAACAAGCCTGCTAACCGCGTCACGGCACCGCTACCTGAAGGCAGTGATCCGGCCCGGAACTATGTGACGGATCAGAATCACGACACCCTGACCCTGGGATTTGATACTCAGTGGCAAATGAGTGAACGACTGCAATGGTCCACCAGCTACAGTCATCAGCTTAGCGATGAGGACTATCAGGTAAGCCAGTCGGGTGCACGCGACCTTGCGGACGTTACCCTGCCAACAGTCAGGTACAGGATGCAACGCCTGACCAATGCCCTGAACTGGCAGATTAATGACCGGTTATCGCTGGACGCAGCTCACATCTGGTTTCGTGCCGCCGACAATGACTGGCAGTGGCAGGACAGCAGCGCTACAGACAAAGTACTGCAGAGCGGACAGCGTAATACCAACGAAGCGCTTCACCGGATACTGGTGAATGTGAACTACGAATTTTAAGACATCGTCAGGGGATATCACTGTGAAAGGCCAGCATACCCGCACCAGCAACACCTCAACCGGTAAGACCTTGGCCGGCAGGTTCTTCACTGCCGGGACTGCTCTGTTATTGTCCGCACTGATCGCCCTGGTGAGTGCCTGCGGCGACGGCGGCGGTGGTGCCGCTGCCCCTGATGTTGATCCAGGGCCACCCCCGGCTAACGGCCCGGTTACCCCCCCTGCACCCTTGCCGCCGCAATCACAGCCCAATCAGTACGCCAGTGCCAGCAACGCAACCGCGGTCATCACCGGTGTTAACATTGCTTCACCGCCGGTGGTGGAGTTTACACTGCAGGACGGTGATGGCTTTGGCCTGACCGGCCTCACCAGTAGCAA
>JAGRIO010000199.1 GCA_020443225.1 Pseudomonadales bacterium | reverse complement strand
GCTCGCAGGCGGCCAAGGCAGCAGCAGATGAAATTCGTATTGCCGATAAGGGCGTACTGGTCAGGGATGTGCTGATCCGATATCTGAAAGCCGGGACTTCCGTGGATGAACTGATGGCCATTTATAGCGACACCCCCCTCAGCGAAGGGGCAAGCAAGAGCACAGAACCTGCCCCCGTCACAGAAAGCCAGACTCATTGAGACTGGCTTTAAGCTGCAGGCTGACTGATAACCGGTCTCAGGTGTTCCCCGGGACCGGGTAGCGCAGTCGCTTATTCGGCAAAGAATTCCCGTGTCAGACCGATAAACTGATCCAGCTGATCATGTTGCACCCAGTGACCGGCATTCTCGACAATGACGTGTCGGGCATTCTGGAAGAACTGGGTCGGATCTTCGCGGTTGCCATGCTGAAACCAGCTCTCTCTGCCGCTGACCAGCAGAACTGGCTTATCAATCCTCGCCCACAGTTCGCGGGTCTGTTCCACGCTCATATCATAAGGCGCCATGACGTGAGTGTAATTATCAAACTTCCAGCTATAGGTACCATCTTCATTCTGGTTACTGCCATGCACTGTCAGATGTCGTGCCTGATCACTGCGCAGGTGCTTATTGGCTTCCTGCATTCGTTGATAGGCCTCTTCCAGTGACTCATAGCGTTTGGGTAAGCGCCCGGCCATTTCCCTCGTCTGCTCAATCCAGTGGCGCATCCGCTCATGAACCGGTTGCTGCTGATACATGGCTGGTGGTCCGCCGGTACCTTCAATAACGATCATGCGCTTAATGTTTTCGGGGTAGATGCCGGCATAACGTAATGCCACACCACCGCCCAGAGAATGCGCAATAACATGCAGTGGCGCGAGATTCTGCTGGTAAATCAGCTGCGCCAGATCGTAAACATATTCGGTATGACGGTAGGCACTGCCATATACCCACTGTGAATCCCCATGGCCACGAAAGTCCGGGGCAATGATGTGATATTCGTCGCGAAGTTCCTGGGCGACCCAGTCCCAGTTGTGACAATGGTCACGATTGCCATGAACCAGCAGCAGAGGTGGTGCGTCTTCATTACCCCAATCGAGGTAATGCAGCTTCATTCTCTGTGAATAGTAAGAATGGGAAGTGGGACTCGCTTTGCCACCAGCCATTGTATTAACTCCATACTGACCTCAGGGGCCGGAATTATACCCGCAGGCAGACACAAACGAAGCCAATATCTACTGGGTTTATGGCTATTGATTCCACAATCATGCTGCTAACATGCACAGACCCACTGATTCTGGTCGAGGGACGACGCCAGTGACTTCCCGGGATGCATTAATTCGGGCACTTGAAAACCGCTATCACCCACTGACAACAGAGGGTACTTCAACTTCACCTGATGCTACTGGTAGCACTGCTGAGGCTGTAACGCCTGCCATTGCGCTGAAGCAGTTTCTGGCAGACCTGCCAGTGGAGCAAACCTCAAGACCCCATCTGCTGCTTCAGACCCTGAAAAAGCAACATCCCGACTGGCATCTGAGTCACGCCGACTTTGCCGTGCTTGCTTCCGTTGATGATTGCAGCCGGCTGATCTTCAGGCTCATCAACCTGCATGAACAGGCCGATGGAGTTCTGCGGTCACTGATGCCAGTGGTCGCGCGGGAGTTGCTGGAAGATCCTTTGCTGGCGATTGACGACAACCCTTCCCTGCTGGACATACTCGATCTGTTTGGCGAGGCCATGATTGGCTGGACACCTGGCCTGGGGCGTTTTGGTGATCAACTGTTCAGCCGACTGCAGGAGGTCGCTGACCAGCTAAGCAATTCCCGGCCAGAGATTCCTGCCCTCAGGACGGAGCTGCAGTCTTTTCTTCACAAAGATCAGGAACGCATCCACAAGATCGAAGACCGGCTGGCAGCCAGTGAAACCGGTCAGATCCGCACCCGCCAGTCCAGAAATCTCGCTGCCAGCATGCTCAACAGCAGAACCCGCGACAAACAACTGACCCGCCGACTGCAGAGCTTCCTGCAAGGACCCTGGTATGAATCGCTGCCACTGATCATTCTCGCCGAAGGGATTACCAGTGAAGCCTGGCAACGGGCAGTGAAACTGACAGAAACCATGATCGAGCTGTATCAGCCTCTGGCAGCTGACGCAGAAACAGCCAGTAGCCAGAAGCAGCTGATATACCGTTTGATCGAAAACCTGCCGAATGAAATCAGGGAAATGCTGGTGGCTCTGGAGCACGATACCCAGTCTGCAGAACTGGCTCTTGATGAACTGGAACAGGAACACATCCTGATCGTGTCAGGTCAGCCGCTGGCGTATGAGCCCTTCAGTGAATTGCCCTGCGATGAGCAGGCGCAGACCGGCACCACGATCAGCAGACCGCTTTTGCGCAAGGTGCAGAATCTGCAAACCGGTCAGTGGTTGCTGTTTCAGAATGGCACCGAGAGTCACCGGCTGAAGCTGGCTCTGAAGCTTGAGGATATACAGGCCATGATGTTCACCAACCGCAATGGCATGAAGGTCATGGAAAAAAGCTTTGATGAAGTGGCTTACCTGATGTCAACGGGCATCATGAAGCTACTGAATCACGAAGCGGTTTTTTCGTCGACTTTCCGCACTCACTATGAAGGGCTGGTGGAAGAACATACCCGTCAGATCCGCCGCACAGCAGAGCGACGGGCAGAATTTGAACAGGAGATGGAAGCTCGTGAAGCCAGCTTCCGCCGCGAGGAAGAGGCCGCCAGAGAGCGCGAGCAGGCCCGCCTCGAAGCTATGCAGGCAGAAAAGGAAGCATTCCGCACCGGGATTCTGGCCAGCGCGAGCGCCGCCGCTGCGCTGCCTGAGAATGCTGAAGCACTGTCCGGCGCAACAGAACAAATCAAAAAACTGGGTATTGGCAGCTGGCTTTATCTGCCAGCACCCGAGAACAGCTTTATTGAGGCGAAGCTGGCGGTCATTCTCTCTGCCGGCAGCAAGTATATCTTTGTTGATTCAAAAGGCACCAAACTGGCTGACTACAGTGGCACCGAACTGAGTCAGATGCTGGTCGCGGGACTGGCAAAAATTCACGAAAAAAGTGTGGTATTTGAAGACACGCTGGCGCAGGTCGTCAGCAAATTAAGACAGGACAGGAACAAGAGCTATGACGACCTCACCGCCCAATGATCGTACCCAGGTACGTCTGACGACGACTGAGACTATTCTCATTGAAGTGCTGGCCAGCAGCGCTGCCACACCAGCCGACGTCGTCATGTGCAGCTCTCTGGATCTGTCAGCTAACGGCCTGCAAGTGGTGGTTGATTCCGCCATTGAGCCTGAGTCAATTCTGCGCCTGTGCATTGACCTGAAAGACGAAGCCCCCCTGTTCCTGGTTGGCGAGGTAATGTGGGCCAGACCGGACGAGGAAGCCCAGGGATTCCGTCTTGGTTTTCGTCTGTTTGAGTCTGAAGGTACCGATATCGAGCGCTGGAAAACCGTACTAACAAATATGATAGAACGCAGTCAGGGTTGACCTGTCACCCCCTTATCTTGCAGATCGTTCAGCTGAGATTCATTCAGCCCTAGCAGATCCCGCAGCACCTCATGGGTATGCTCACCCAGTGCCGGAGCAGGTCGTGGAGAAACTTCTGCGCCAGTGGCTGTATTAATCGCAGAGTTCATCATTACCAGCTCACCCAGAACAGGATGTGTTACCCGGTTCAGAGTTCCCCGCTGATGGAGGTGCTCATCGGTCATGATCTCTTCAATATTTCTCACCACCGAGGCCGGCACCCCATGAGCCTGCAGCCTGGTCAGCGCATCCTGCCGGGACTGACCGGCAATCCAGTCACCCACTACCTGATCAACTTCCTCCATATGAGCCGCCCGGTCCATCATTTTTTCAAGATCAGCACGCGCCAGCAGGTCTTCCCTGTCAATGGCTGTCAGCAGAGATCGCCAGTGGCCATCGCGTACACAGATGACTGCGACATGGCCATCCCGGGCCCGGTAGACATTGTAGGGCGCCATCGTCAGCGCCGGATGGCGGTTTCCGGTTCTTGGCGGCAGCTGGCGGTCATTAAAATAGTAAGCCCCGAACACACTGGCGAGCGTAGGCAGAACGGCATCCTGCATCGCCATATCAATCATCGCGCCTTTACCAGTACGTTGGCGTTCATACAGTTTGGTAACGATTGCACCGTACAGATGGACACCACCGAAAAAATCGCAGACGGCTGCGCCGGATTTCAGCGGGTCCCCGCCTTCAGTACCGGTAATGCTCATCAGGCCGCTCATCGCCTGTACGGTGATATCCATAGCAAGGTAATCTCGGTGCGGACCACTACGACCATAACCAGATCCGGCGGCGTAAATAATGCCGGGATTCACCTTCTCCAGCTGTTCGTAGCCGAGCCCCAGCCGCTCCATCGTATCCGGAGAAAAATTTTCCAGCACCACATCAGCCTGGCGAACCAGATCGAGGAATAATGCCTTACCGTCAGGGTGCTTAAGATCCAGACTCACCGACTCCTTGGACTGATTGAGCATCTCAAACGGATAGGCTGCCGAACTCGTCAGTCCTCTGCCGCGCAGGGATTCTCCCGTCAGCGACTCCACCTTGATTACGCGGGCACCAGCCATGGCCATCAGAAAGGTCGCATAGGGGCCGTTGTAGATCTGCCCAAGATCCAGAACCACGATATCCTGCAGTGCCGTCATTGTCCGTCCTCCCACCAAAATCAGTCCGAAAAAAGTTAACTGTCCCCCAATTCGGGGGAATCAGCAACACCTGCGGTGAGTGATACACCTCCGGTTCAGACCGCGGTTTACCGGGTTGATCATCCGGTCGCAGCACCCGGCAGATTTTGCCTGACACAGGGCCACCATTGGCGGTAGTCTGAGCTAAACCCAAGACCGAGATGCTGCTATGGCCACACCGTTCCCTGATCACCCCAACCTTCGAGGTGCCTATGCACCGATTCATTTTGAGGCGGACGCTTATGACCTGATCGTTGAGGGTGAGATTCCCGCCAATCTGTATGGAACCTTCTACCGGAACGGGCCAAACCCGCAGTTTGCGCCCATTGGTCAGTACCACTGGTTTGGTGGTGACGGTATGCTACACGCCTTCCATATTCATGATGGCAAGGTGGACTACCGCAATCGCTGGCTGCGAACGGTCAAGTTCAACCGCGAACGTGAGGCAGGTCGCAGTCTGTTCAATGGTCTGAATCCACTGGAATCAGATCCATCTGTCCACGGGGTCGAAACAGATGGCATTGCGAACACGAACGTGGTCTGGCACGGGGGCAGGTTACTGGCGCTGGAAGAGGGACACGCACCTTTTGAAGTCAATCCGGATACCCTGGCTTCTGTAGGCGCCTGGAAGTTTCACGACAAGCTGCGTGGCCCGATGACGGCCCACCCTAAAATGGATCCGGAAACCGGCGAAATGCTGTTCTTCGGTTATGGGATTGATGGCATGTTGTCGAACAAGATGTCCTACCACGCTGTGAATCGCAACGGTGAGTTAACCCGTTCTGTTTTCTTTGACGCGCCTTATGCGGCCATGGTGCATGACTTTATTGTCACCCGGGACTATGTGATTTTCCCCATCATGCCTCTGACAGCTTCACTGGACCGTGCACTCGCTGGCAAGCCTGCCTTTGCCTGGGAAGAAGATAAACCCTCAATGATAGGCATTATGCCCCGCGATGGTGAGCCGGAAGACATCCGCTGGTTCGAGGGAGATCCCTGTTATGTGTTCCATCCTATGAACGCCTGGAACGACGGAGCAACCATTTATTGTGATGTCTCGCAGTACCGGGCAGCACCACTGTTTCCCCGTCCGGACGGTAGCAGGGTAGATCCTGCCCTCGCAGTGGCTCATCTGACCCGCTGGACCATTGATATGTCCGCCAACACTAATAGCTACCGTACAGAGCAACTGGATGACAGTCCATGTGAATTTGGTCGCCTGGATGAACGCTTTGCCGGGTTGAGCTATCGCTATGGATATATGCTCTGTGGCGACAGGAATATGCAGGGTCAGGGTTATACCCAGATCGCGACGGTGGATCATCAGACTGGCAACATCAACAAGCTGGACCTTGGAATAGGTCAGCTGGTGTCTGAAGCAATCTTTGTGGCTGCCAGCGAACAGGCTGCTGAAGGGGAAGGTTATTTACTGTCAGTGGTTCATGACGGCGCGACAGACAAGAGCCGCTTAATCATTCTTGATGCGAAGAATATCGGGACTGGGCCACTGGCCACGGCCCACCTTGATCATCGCGTCCCACTGGGTTTCCACGGCAACTGGAAACCCGGGGACGCACTTACCAGCTGATCAGTCTGGCAGACCCAGAACGCGCTTGGCGATGATATTGAGCTGAACTTCAGAAGTACCACCTTCAATGGAGTTCGCCTTGGTTCGAAGCCAGGCGCGGGTATGGGTAAGCTCATCCGCTTCAAAACCCTCGCCTTCCCATCCCAGCATCTGAGTGCCCATGGATTCCAGCATGAGTTCATAACGGGCTTTATTCTGTTCCGTGCCATAAAGCTTGAACATAGACGACACAAAGCTCGGTGCGGCGGTGGATTTTGACTCTTCAGCATTACGACGGGTTGTCAGTCCGAACGAGCGATCATTCATCGAGTGTCTGATGATACGGTCACGCAGATTCACATCACTGAGCTTACCGTCACTGCCCTTGCCCACATAATCAACCGCAATCTGCGACAGTGACTTGCCACGCTGACCGCCGCCACTACCGCCACCAATCATGGTGCGTTCGTATTGCAGCAGACGCTTGGCAACCGTCCAGCCTTCGTTGACAGTACCAACGACATTCTTACGTGACGCCCGGACATCTTCAAAGAACGTCTCGCAGAAAGGCGACAAACCACTGATCAGTTTAATGGGTTTGACAGAAACCCCCGGGGTTTCCATATCGAAAAGAATGAAAGTGATACCACTGTGCTTGGGTGCCTCAAAATCAGTTCTGACCAGGCAGAATATCCAGTCAGCGTTATCCGCACCTGACGTCCATATCTTCTGACCATTGATAATATAGTCGTCACCATCAACCACGGCCTTGGTCTGCAGGCTGGCCAGGTCCGAGCCGGCATTGGGCTCACTGTATCCCTGGCACCACCAGATTTCGCCTTTGACAATCTTGGGCAGATGTTCAGCTTTTTGTTCGTCATTTCCGAATTCCAGCAGGGCTGGTCCGATCATACTGAGCCCCATACCAACCAGCGGCTGGCGGGCATTAATGCGGGCCATTTCCTCACGGAAGATGCGGGCCTGATCTGCGTCCATGCCGGCACCGCCGTATTCGGCGGGCCAGGTTGGCGCGGTGTAACCTTTGGCGGCGCAGCGCTCAAGCCAGACCTTGGT